>DASSPH010000015.1 GCA_035699745.1 Vicinamibacterales bacterium | reverse complement strand
CTCGGGCTGGCGATCGTGCTCGCGCTGATCATCGTCACGCGCGGGCCACAGCAGGCGTACGAATCGCTCGCGCCCGCGGCCGCCAACCTGCGCGCGCAGTTCAACGCCGATGCCGGCAGGGTGCGGATGCTGATCCTGCCGGCGCCGACGTGAGCCGAGTGTCTTCGGGGGGCCTCCGAAGTACAACGTGACGTCCTGGCCAACCTGGCGGGTGCCGACCTCCGCGTGTATGTCGTGTGGGTGCCGATGTCGCGCGGCATGGAGCGCGACGTGCCGAACGCGACCCGGCAGGTGCCCGACGCGCGGGCGCGCCACTACTGGGACGGCAACGGCCAGCTGACCGCCGGCTACCGCCCGGTGCTGGGCGGCTTCATCGAACCGGTGTGGGACACCTACGTGCTGTACGGAAAGGGCGCGCGGTGGGACACCGAACGTCCGCCCACGCCCGCCTACTGGATGCACCAGCTAGGCTCCCCCAAACGCCCCCGCGCCGCCGGGCCGTTCTGGGACCCCGCCGTGTTCCTGGCAAAAACCCGAGACACCCTCACTCGCTGACGCACTGAACGCACTGAACGCACTGACGCACTGAACGCACTGAACGCACCGCGCACCGCGCACTGCGCACTGCGCACTGTCACTTGACCTCCCGCATCCGCCGGATGTAGTCGGCCGTCACGCCGTGAATCCGCATGCGGGCCAGATCCTCGATCGGCAGGTTCTTGTAGCCGAGGTCGCTCAGTTCGCGCACGAACTGCGCCGACACGCCGTGGATCCGCATCTTGAGCAGATCGTCGGCGTCGAGGTTCCGGTAGCCGAGATCCGCGAACGTCTTGATGTAGTCCGGCGTCACGCCATGGATGCGGAATTTCACGAAGTCGTCGATCGTCTCGTTCTTGAAGCCCAGATCCCGCATCTGCTTGATGAACTCCGGCGTCACGCCGTGGATGCGCAGCTTGATCAGTTGATCGATCTCCATCCGCGTCCGCGTTTCCTGCGACATCTGCTGCGCGAACGCCGGCGTGGCGCCGTGGATGCGGGTCTTGATCAGATCGGCGGTGCCGAGCTGATACCCCGCGTTCTTGTAGCCGGTGACGTAGTCGCGCGTCACGTCGTGCATGGCGAAGCGCCACACGTCGTCGCTCGACAGTCCCGGATAGCCGAGGCGCGACATCGCGGTGAGGAAATCGGCGCTCGGGGTGAAGCGGAAGTCGCCGCGGCCGCGGCCGTTCTCGATCCGTCCGGAGAAGTCGAAGCGGCCGGCGTCGCGGCGGAGCGTGAATTGCACGGGTCCGTCCGCGGCGCGGCCGGCCAGCGCCGGCACGTCGCGCTCGGCGATGCCGATCCCGCTGTTCCCGTCGTCATGGCGCAACTGAATCGAGATCCAGCGCTCCCGGTCGTTGCGCGTCCAGTAGTTGTCGACGTCGCTGCGCCACGTCCCCTGGACGGTCGGGCGGTTGTCGGCCGGCTGGGCCGGGTCGGCCAGGTCGGCGACCGGGGCGGCAAGGCAGAGGGCGAGAAGAACGTGCTTCATGCCCGGTTAGATGGGGGCGGGTCAGCGAAGGTTGGCAAGCCAGGCGGCGAGCGGACGAAACGCCGCGCCGCGGTGGCTGACCGCCGCCTTGCGCTCGCCGTCCACCTCGGCCAGCGTGCACCCGTACGGCGGATAGAAGAAAATCGGGTCGTAGCCGAACCCGTGGGTCCCGCGCGGCTCGGGCGCGATCGTTCCTTCGACGATGCCGGTGGATTCGAACTGGATGGCGCCGCGATCGGCAAAGGCGACGTGCGCCACGAACCGGGCGCGGCTCGTCGCCAGTCCGCGCGCCCTCAGCTCGCGGTAGATGGCGGTGAACTTCACCGCGTAGTCGGTGCCGTGCCACCGCGCCGAGTGCACCCCCGGCGCGTTCTCCAGGGCGTCGATCTCGAGGCCCGAGTCGTCGGCCACTGCAGGCAGTCCGGTTCGCTCGTGATAGTAGAGCGCCTTCAAGCGCGCGTTCTCGGCGAACGTGGCCCCGGTCTCGTCCGGCTCGTCGATGCCGGGAAACTGCTCGAGCGACACCAGCGTGCAGGGGACGTCTTTCAGGATGCCGCGGATCTCTCTCAGCTTCCCGGCGTTCGTGGTCGCGATCAGCAGCCTGCGCACGCGCTATTTCTTGAGCATGTCCCCGACGATGGCGCGCTGCTTGTCGATCAGCTCCTTGACGCCGTCGTCCGCGAGGCCCATCAGCGCGTCGAGCGCGCGGCGGTCGAAGGGGAGTCCCTCCGCCGTTCCCTGCAGCTCGATGAAGCGCCCGTCGCCGGTCTTGACGACGTTCATGTCGACTTCCGCTTTCGAGTCCTCGTCGTAGGCGAGGTCGAGCAGGGCGGCGCCGCCGACAATCCCCACGCTCGTCGCGGCGACGTAGTCCACGATCGGGATGGTGCGGATGATCGCGAGCTCGCGCATCCGCTGCAGCGCCAGGACGAGCGCGACGAAGCCGCCGGTGATCGACGCCGTGCGGGTGCCGCCGTCGGCCTGGATCACGTCGCAGTCGATCCAGATCGTGCGCTCGCCGAGCTCGTTGAGCTTGGTGATGGAGCGCAGCGAGCGGCCGATCAGACGCTGGATCTCCTGCGTGCGCCCGCCGACCTTGCCGGCGCTCGACTCGCGCTGCGTCCGCGTGCTGGTGGCGCGCGGCAGCATGCCGTATTCCGCGGTGACCCACCCCTTGCCGCTGTTGCGCAGGAACGGCGGCACGCGGTCCTCGACGCTGGCGGTGCAGATCACGCGCGTGCGGCCGACCTCCATCAGCACGGATCCTTCCGCGTGGGCGAGATAGCCGGGCGTGATGGTGGTGGGGCGAAGCTGCGAAGCGGATCTTCCGTCACTGCGTGTCATGTACGACCCATTCCAGGCTCTTGGCGAGCGGATGACGCAGGTCGACGTGACCCGCGAGAGTATCGACTTCCTTCCCCTCGACGAGAATCTGGACGCGCGAGATTGCCGGCAGATTCACGGTGAGGGCGTTGACGAGCGTGTAGACCGTGAACACCTCGAGCAGCGAGCCTCCCGGGTGTTTGGCGGAGATGTCGGCCGAGAGGTTCACGAACGCGTCGCCGCGCTCGGTGACGAACACGTTGCGCAGCGCGACGCCGGGCGGGATCGCCGACACCTGCGGCGCCGCCGCGGCGAGCTGAGCCTGGATGATGGCGTGCGCCTGTTCGGCGACGCTCTGGCCGAACGGCACCTCGCGCTGCACCGGCTGCAGCGCCATGCCGTCCTCGGAGACGTAGAAGAGCGTCGCGGTGATCTTTCGCACCGGCGCGGCCGGCGCGCCTGCGGTCGCGGCCGGCGCGGCGCTCTGCGCGCGCCTCGCGGAGTACCAGCGAGGCAGCCCGACGAACAGCACCCACGCCGCGGCGATGGCGAAGACGGCGAGGGCGGCGATCGCCGCGCGGCGGGAATTCATCGGGTGCCCGCCGATGGCGATGTCGAGCGATAGCGGAGGATCCCGTCGAGCAGCGCCTGCACCAGCGCGTTCTGCTGTCCGTCGCCGGCGAGCCGCTGCTCGTCCTGCGCGTTGGTGAGGAAGCCCATCTCGACCAGGACCGCCGGCATGTTGGCGCCGACCAGGACGCGGAACGGCGCCTGCTGCAGCGCGCGCGCGCTCATCGGCACGCCGCGCTCGCGCAGCGCCGCTTCCATCGCCCGCGCGAACGCCGTCGACTCGGGGACGTGACGCGTCTGCGCCATCTCCCACGGCGTGATCTCGATCGTGCGAACGCCGCCGCCCACGACAGGCAGCGCTTCCGGCGATCCCTGCGTCGGCCGCTGGGCCGGCGCGCCGTAGCCCTCGAGACTCAGGTAGAAGACCTCCGCTCCGGCGACGCCGGGCCGCACCGACGCGTTTGCGTGCAGGCTGATGAAGAGATCGGCCTTGTTGTTGTTGGCCAGCGCGGCGCGCTGGTCTGCCGGGACGGCGCCGTCGCCGTCGCGCGTCAGCAGCACGCGGACGCCGAGGCGCGCCTCGATGGAGCCCTTCAGACGGCGTGCGACCGACAGCGTGACGTTCTTCTCGAGCGTGCCCTGCGCGCCCCTCGCGCCCGCGTCGTCGCCGCCGTGGCCGGCGTCGATGACGATGGTGCGCAGGCCCCCGGGCGGCGGCAAATCGAGCAGCGGCGGCGTCTCGCCCGGCGCCGGCGGTGCCGGCGGTGCCGGCTGCTGCGGTTGCGGCGCTCCGGGGGGGGCGGCTTCGGTCTGCGCCTGCAGATCGATGACGATGCGCGTGCCGCCGGCGGGAACGGCCTGATCGGCCGCGCGGAAGGACGCGAAGCGAGGACCGAGATCGAGCGCGAGCGTCTGCGGCGTGTCTCCCGGCCGAATGGCCTGCAGCGTCTCGGTGGGGGCGGGCACGCGGAGATCGCCGGGATCGAGCGCGTCCGCGTCGAAGCGGACGATCAGCCGCGACCCTTCCTGTGAGACGGTGTGCGGCGTCGACGGGGCGACGTCGATGGTGACGCGCGTGAGCGACCCGAGCGGCTCGACGCGCGCCGCCACGCGCGGCATGCGGATGTCGCCGGTGAGCACGAGGCGGGACGGCTTGCGCAGCTCGATCCGCGTCGCCGACCCCGGCGCGAGCGCCCGGCTGACGAAGTCCACCGGCACGAACCACGCGCGTCCGTCGCGGACCGGTGCGACGGGCAGCGAGATCATCCGTCCCGCGACCGACGCCAGCGGCTGCTGAGGCGAGAGCACGATCGTCTGTGTGCCCGCGGTCACGGTCAGCGCGCCGGCGGCCGTGTCTTCGCGCACCGTCAAGTTGAAGAGGCGTGCGAGGTCGTCGAGCGCGAACATCTCCTGCCCGGAGACGACGCGGACCGGGAGCGGGCGGCGCGCCTCACGCGAAACGACGGTGTAGGGGGCGGAGGACGGCTGCTGAGCCGGCAGCACGATCGAGAGGCAGCAGGCCGCGGCGATCAGCGCCGCCGCCTGCACGCGAACCTTCAAAGTGCTTCAATTCTATCTGTTCGGCGGCGCGCGCGACTAACCCGTATACTCGGGCGAACGTTTCCCCGGAGGTTCCATGCGCAGCCTGGCTGTTGTCACGATCTATCTGGCGGCGGCCGCGGCCATTGTGTCGGCCCAGGACGATCGCCTGCCGGTCATTCGTCCGCAGCTCGAGACCGTGAAGGGCTCGCCGTCGCCGTTTCCGTTCCCGGACAAGACGCCCGCCGATTACGACACCTGGATCCGCACGCCGTGGATCCAGATGAATCCGGCGAAGTGCGGCAACAGCTGCGTGGAGGTCAGCCTGAAGACGATCGCCGGGGTGGCGCAGCTCGACACGGCGAGCGCGAAGCGCGGCCCGGCGAAGCTCCGGCTCGGCATGCTCATCCCGGCGTCGTGCGGCGACTACAAGTGGTACGGCGAGATCCGGGATCAGCGGGGCAGCGGGGTCGCTGTCGACGATCCCGCCGACAACCCGATCGAGCTGTCGCGCATTCATGTCGTCCGTTTCGACGAGCGGTCGCGCGAGGTCTCGATGGTGTTCCAGAACGACCATACCGGCAGCGCCCGCCAGGCGCGGTTGAACGTGCTCTGCAAGTCGAAGTGATCGCCGTCCTCACCGGCGGGCCGGTACGCTCGACATGACGGCGCGCCACAGGCCTGCCACGCGCCGACGCTCGGCTCCGCCGCGTCCAGCATCACGCGATCGCCGAGCCGCGAGGCTACGACGGACGCGAGCGCATGCGGAGCACATTTCCGTGCCAGCTCAGCAAGGGACATTCCGCTGGGACGCCCGCGGCCGGCCGCAAACGGCGGCCCCAAGCGCTGCCGGATTTGTAGGTGCCGGGACGGATCCCGCCGCGCCGCGGATTCGCCCGAGCTTGCCAGGCGTCGTACAATGGAAGGGTAAGGGGGCGAACCAGATTCGACGGGAGTACGGTTTCGCAGGATGCGTGCCGAGGACCATCAACCTCGACAAAAGATGGAAACCAACCTAACTGCGGATACGCAGCTCGCTCTCGCAGCCTAAGAACCTGTGAGCGTCTGCCCCCATCAGCCTACGGGTGGGGACCAGATGTCATTTAAGTAGGCTGGCTGTCACCGGCTGCCTCGGACGGTGACGGCGAGATTTTCCGGGGTTGGTGCCCGGCGGTTTTTCCGCTTCTTCACGCCGGGCGCGACACTTCAGAGGCGGATACGCATCGTAGATTCCTGCGGGGATGTATTTTCGGACCCGGGTGCAACTCCCGGCGCCTCCATTTTCTTCCGAGGGGCTTCGCCCCTCGGACTCCCTTACACGCTCTCTCGCTCGCGGCACCCACCGAAGGTGAGGGCGCCGCTCGGCTCGTTCGCGTGCGCTCGTTCGCTGCGCTCACTCTCGTCTGATCGGCGCTTCGCCCGTCGAACCACTTATCGCGGACATCGCACCATTCGTTTTCTGCAAACGCAGCGTTGCTGCGCGTGGAGTCCGTGCATCGCTTGACCTGAACCAGCACCAGTTCCTCCTTGTGAACTGGCAACATATCGACACCCTTTCACCGGGCCCACCCACATGTTGAGCCTCGCACTGGACGTGATCAGATAGGCAATCAGTCATCAGACGATCACGTTGGTGTAGGTCGATTGAGTAGAGAAGATGTGGTCGATCGGACAAGGTCCGCAGTTCCGTTACGGACGCAGACGTACCATCATCAACGTGAAGCACAGGATCATACGCACTGCACGGTCCTGTGCAACAATGCCGGCTGCAAGGAAAATCATCCGGGTTTCGACTGCAAGGTCACAGACGACAACGTGTGTAATTGCGTGGGCAGCTAGTGTCTGAGTAGCGCCGACCGTCACGGTCGAAGTATCCGAGACCGTGGCGGTTTCCCGTCGGTGGTGTGGCGAGCCGGCGGCACCGACAGCGGTCCTGCGCATCGGTTACCGATCCTTCACAGGAGGTCTTTGGTGTCTGCTATGCGTCTCGTCGTCGCCTTGGCGTGCTACCTCGCTGCGAGTCCTGCCATAGCCAATGCGCAAAGCGCGCTCGATGTGTCCGGCCGGTGGTCTGTAGATGGACCGCCGGAGAGCAAAGACTTCAAGAGTCCTGCAATGGGGACGGACATCACGATCGAGCACGCCGGCGGGAAGATTACGGTTGAGTACAGCATGAACCGGAAGCGCACATGGACCTTGGATGGCGTCGAGTACAAGACGCTCGTGCGTGTGGCTGATGCCGGAAGCTACACTGAGATTGGAAGGGCCCACATCGCCAAAGATCGGATCGTCCTGGTGAGCGGTCGCGATCGAGGCGGTCGTGTCAATCGCGAGGAGCGCACCCTGTATCGGAAAGGCGATAAACTGATAGTGGAGGGCACGGCCTGGCTTGACAACAAGGTCATTAATACGTCCACCCTGTCCTATCGTCGATCCACGCCAGTCACGAAATGACCATGCACTGAGCAGGGCGCGCGGTGACACTCGGGATCGCACGGTGCGGTCGCTGTGGCACGCATGACGAGGTACCTGCGAGACGGGTTTCGCCTGGCAACAGGTCGACCTGTGTTCTTCTGGAGTGTGGTTGTCACTCTGGCGGTTGGAGTAGGCGCTAATACCGCCGTCTTTGCAGCCGCACGCGCGATTCTGATCGATCCTCCTCCCTACCGCGACCCTGACACCATCGTCATATTTGCCCCGCTCAATCACTTCTCGCAAACGCCGCTGACGGCGGCCGATATTCCAGAGTTGGAGCAACTCCAAAGCCTGTCCAACGTGGCAGGCTGCAGCGCTACCTCGGTACCGATGCTGCGAGACCGACCATCGATTCTGGCAGCACCGATCGAGGTCACCCAGGGCTTTTTTGACGTATTCGGCGTGCCGCCCCTGCTGGGACGCGGCCTGGTGGCGAGCGACTTTTCCGGTGGACAGCGCTCAGCCGTGCTGTCGTTCGAGCTGTGGAAGTCGATGTTCGGCGGCGACCCGAATGTCGTCGGACGCGCGGTGACCCTCGACCGCACCCGCTGGACGATTGTCGGCGTGATGCCCCGATCCTTCAGGCCGAGCTGTTTCGGGATTGGTGGTCCGCTGGCGTGGGTGCCACACGACCCGAAGACTAGTGTGACCGAGTTCGGCATGCGGCTCATGGCCCGTCTGGCGCCTGGTCTGTCGCTGGCGCAGGCAAATGCCGAGCGTGACGCATTGGCCCGGTACTGGGCGACCGACCGTCGCGATGATCGCCTGGCTGCCTATACGTTGGAACCAATCAACGCGTCGCGGGCCGCCGCCGCCCGTCCGGGGTTGATCCTGCTGCAGTCAGTCGCGGTGCTACTCCTATTGGTGGCGTGTACCAATATCGCCGGCGCGCTGGTCCTGATCGCCTCTGAACGACGGTTCGAGTTCGCGCTGCGCGTGAGTATGGGCGCCACGCCCGGGCACCTCCTTCGCCAGGTGTTTGCCGAGACAGCCGCGGTTGCCGCCGTTGGTGCGACGCTCGGCGCGGTGCTCGCGCAGGCCGTCACCCGATGGCTGAGTCCGTTGGCGGCACCGGTATTGTCCGGAGTGGTCCTGGACATGGACTGGCGAGATGTCCTCGCCGCGCTTGGGCTCGGTGGTGTCGCGCTGATCGTGTTCGGGACCCTGCCGGCGCTGGCGGCCGCCTACGAGGTCGGGCACTCGGCGTCTCCCCGACGCCAGCCGTCTGGACAGCGGATGCGCGCGATGCTGCTGGTGCTGCAAGTGAGCGCCACGATCGTGCTGCTGACCGGCGCAACCGTGCTGCTGCGGAGCTATCGCGATGCCACGTCATTGCCCGCCGGCTTTCGCAGCGAAGGGCTCCTCACGACCGACGTGTACCTTCCCGCCACGATCAGTACCAATGTGGCGCCCTCCTTCCCGTTCCAACAGGCCGTCCGCGCGCTGAGTGCCGCGATGACCGAGGTGCGGTCGGTCGACGAGTGCGCGTTCAGCGACGCTTCTCCGTTCGTCGGCGGCGGCAGCCGGCGCCTTCAGGTGATGTTGCCTGGCGCGGCGGAGGCCGTGAGTCGAACATTTGAAATGTCGCATGTCTCGTCGAACTATTTCTCGCTGCTGCAGATTCCCCTCGTGCGCGGGCGCATGTTCGCCGCTGAGACCGCCGCTGGGAGTGAAGTAGTCGTGAGTGAAGCCTTTGCTCGCCTCTTCCCAGGGCACGAGGTGCTCGGCGCCGTCGTGCGAACGCCCGCGCGATCGCTCCTGATCGTCGGCGTCGTCGGCGACGTGAAGACAACATGGCTGACCAACGACTCGACGCCGGCGTTGTACGCGCCGATCACGCTCGCTGCAGGCACGGCGGTGTCCGTCATCGCGCGGAGCCCGAGACCAGGGCAAGCGATCCCCGAGATGCGGAAGGCGATTGGGCGGGTGGATCCGAATGCGCCGGCCGTGGCGATCGAGCCGCTCAGCAGCATCGTCTGGCGGAGCGAGAGGATGCGCCGCTTTTATCTGGCGATTGCCGGCACGTTCGCTGTCGTGGCCGTGCTGGTGAGTGCCCTCGGCGTCTTCGGCGCGGTTGGCCGCGTCGTGTCGTTACGCGCGAAGGGAATTGCCATCCGGGTCGCGCTCGGCGCGAGGCGAGTCGAGGTCGTCCGGCTCGTCCTCATCGAGGGCCTTCAGCCAGTGATGATCGGAATAGCGGCAGGCCTCGCCGGCGGTTTCGTGCTCATACGCGCTCTGGCCGCGGACCCATTTCTACAGACGCTGCTGTTCCAGGTCGCGTCTACCGATGTGTCGGCGTACGCGCTGCCGGTAACCATGGTCCTTGCCAGCGCCATCCTTGCCTGTCTGGTTCCTCTCAAACGGGCGCTGGGTCTCGACCCGGTGACGACGTTGAAGGCCGAGTGATGGATCTCGTGCCGGGCGTCTCCTCTCCACGCCCCGGCGGCGAATAGGAGGCTCCGAGTGCTCGGAGTGATTGTGTCCTGCATAGGCAGGACGTCAGAAACCTATATCTCGTCACATATCGCCAACCTGTCGCCGGCGGGCACGGCGGTGTGCAGCCTGTCTCCCGTTGAGAACCCGGCATGGGTTCCCGAATGGCCTGTGTTGCGGCTGTACCATTCCGATGTGTGGCCATTGCAGGCGCTCAGGCGTGTGGCCGGAGCAGCGAGTCGTGAGAGCCTGCTGAGAATTGATTTGTCTCGACTCGCCTTCTGGTTGGCGACAAACCGCATAGACGTCGTGCTATGCGAGTATTTGCAGGTGGCGGTCAGCGTCGCTGATGTGTGCAGACGCATGCGGATACCTCTGGTCGCCCATGCCCACGGCTACGATGTAGCCGGACAGTCCCGCGATGCAGTATGGGGAGCTCGCTATCGGGCGGTGCTGCCGCAGATCGATGCGGTCGTAGTGGTCTCCCGTGCGATGAAGGCGCAGGTCATGGAATTCGGCGTCCCGGCGGATCGCATCCATGTGATTCCATGCGGTACCGATGTGCGCGCCGAGAGCAACGCGCAGCGTCACGGCAAGAGGGATGTGTTCAAGATTGTGGCCGTTGGTCGACTGATCCCAAAGAAAGGTCCGATCTTCCTCCTCGAGGCGTTTCGACGCGTTCGGCAAGCCTGCCCTCGGGCTGAGCTGTTCCTGGTCGGACAGGGCCCCTTGATGGAGGCCGTATCGCAGTTCGTGCGAGCAACAGAGCTTGAAGACTGCGTCCACCTGTTGGGCGAGTTGCCGAATGCCAGCGTGCCTGCTCCTGGGCGACGCTGACCTGTTTCTGCAACACAGCGTTACGGCGCTGGATGGGGACGAGGAGGGGTTGCCGGTGTCGATTCTGGAGGCGATGGCGGAGGGCGTTCCCGTAGTCTCTACCCACCACGCCGGTATTCCTGAGGCCGTGCAAGACGGCGAGACCGGCTTTCTCGTACCGCCAGGCGATTGTCAAGCGATGGCTGACCGTACGGTTCGGCTGCTATTTGATGAAGATCTTCGTAGGACGATGGGCGTCGCCGCACAGAAGCGAGTAGAGGCCAGTTTCTCCATTGCGGGGGAATTGCGCGAGCTTCGACTGGTGCTTGCCAAGTGCTGCCCGTCGGCTTTCAGGGATGCAACGCTCGAGACTCCCTGTAAGTCCGACGCGTAACGGAGCCGTTGAGGGTCAGATGCGAAAGCTGGGCAAATGGCTGGTTTCAAGAAGAATGGATAGCGGCCGAGCGACGTTAATCGTCAATCCGCCCGCAGCGTGATCGCGGGGTCGATCCGGATCGCGCGCTGCGCCGGAATCCAGGTCGCCACCAGCGCCGCCGCCACCAGAAGGGCGGACGTGGTGAGGTAGGTAATCGCGTCGAACGGCGTGAGGCCGTAGAGGAAGCGGCGGATCAGCGGCGCAGCAGCGAAGGACAACACGAGTCCGCCGCCCAGGCCCAGGAGCAGCGGCCAGCGCGCGCCGCCGATGACGATCCACACGACCTGCGCCGCCTGCGCGCCGAGCGCCAGGCGCACGCCAATCTCGCGCCGCCGTTCTTCGACGGCGTAGGCGAAGACGCCGAAGGCGCCGGCGGTCGCCAGGATCAGCGCGAGCAGGCCAACCGCCCATGAAAACCGGCTCGCCGCCGCCACGTCGCGCGTCGCCATCCGGATGTCCTCAGCCAGCGGTCGCGCGGCAAACTCGACCTTCGGCTCGATGCCGCGCGCCACCGCCACGATGCGCTCGACGATCGCCGGCGACAGATCGCGCACGAGCACCAGGCCCCCCGATTGAAGCGATCGGTACGCGACCGGCGGGATCTCCGACAGCGTCGTGACCGGAACATCCTTCGCCACACCGACGACGGTGTATTGCTGGCCCGCGTCGCCATTGCCGGTCACGAGGCGCTTGCCGAGCGGGTCGCCGTTCGGCCAGAACAGTCGGGCCGCGGATTGATTGACGACGACCTCCGGTGCGCGTGCGTCATCCGCCAGAGTACGACCGGCAACCAGCGGAATGTCCAGGACGCTGAAGTAGCTCCCCGACACGTCCCGAGCGATGATGGTGGCTCGACTCGTGCCCGGACCATCGTCGCCACGACGGAAAGGGATGCTTCGGTGCGAGGTCGTGATCGCCGTGGACTCGCTGAACGCGAGCGGCGGCAGCTGCCCGCCTTCGAGCGCGTCGCGCAACGTGCGCTGGAACACTGCCGATCGCTCCCTCGAGGCACCTGGCGGCAATCGCAGGGAGACCGCCTGCGACTCGTGAATGGCGAAGCCTGGATCGAGCGTCATCGCATGGCCCACGGCGCGCGTCAGCAGCCCGGCAGCGACGAGCAGGACCAGCGACACCGCCAGTTGCACGGCGAGCAGGGTCGTCCGCAGCCGGCCGGCACCCGGGCGGCCGGCGCCGCTCTCGGCGGTGCGCGCGGCGATGCTGATGCGTGTCGACCGCAAAGACGGGAACACGCTCGATGCCAGGCAGGCGAGGAACGCCAGGGCGATCGTCACCACCACCACCAGAAGATCCGGCATGTACGGATCCGGGTTTCCCAACAGCGGCGAGCCCGTGCTGCGAACCATGATCTGCAGTCCAAGCACACCAACGCCGAGACCGACACCGCTCGCCACTACCGCCATGAGCAAGGCTTCGGTCACCAGCTGCCGCGTGACGCGCCAGCGGCTGGCGCCGAGCGACAGCCTGATGGCGAGCTCGCGCTGGCGTGACAGACCGCGGGCCAGGATCAGGTTGCCCGCGTTCGCGCACGCGAGCAGCATCACCAGCATCAGCGCGCCGAACAGCGTGGTCAGCACCGGCAGCTGCCGGGACAGGGCTTTCGGATCCAGACTGACGGGTCGCGTATCGCGCAGGGCATATCCGTGCGCGTCCATCGGAACGGTGCTGCGGAATTGCCGGCCAAGCACGTCGAGCTCGGCGAGCGCTGCGGCTCTCGAGGTGCCGGGTGCCAGACGTCCTGCCACCCGTTCGACACCGCCCCCGCGCGGGTCGGCAAGACGCGCGAGCTGCGCCCCCGGGCTCTCGAGCGCGGCGAGTGCGAGGGCTACGGACGGGAGCGGCATCCACACGTCACGGCGGACGTGCCATTCGACGTCGAAAAAGCGCGCTTCCGCCACGCCAACGATCGTGAACGGCTGGCCGTACACGAGGATGGTGTCGCCGAGGATTGACGCCGGCGCGCCGAAGTACTCGCGCCACAGGCGCTCGCTGATGACCGCCACGGCTCGCGGCGACGCATAGTCCTCTTCTTCGGGAAGGAACCCGCGTCCCATGTGCATTCCGACACGCAGCATGTCGAAATAGTTGGCGCTCACGAAGTTCCATTGGACGGAGGCGTTCGTCGTGCCGTAGGCGATCGGGCCGCCGCCAGGCCGCCACGTCGCCAGATGCGTCAGCGTACGGGTATGTTCGCGGAGATACCGGTACTCCTCGTTCGACAGGTCGCCGTACTGCTCTTTCGGTCCAGGAATCGGCTTGACGATCACGATCGAGGACGGATCGCGCACCGGCCATGGACGCAACACCCTGCCGTTGACCATCGAGAACAGGGCCGTGACAGGTCCGATGCCGAACGCGAGAATCCCGATCACGCTCACGGCAAATCCCGGCTGCCTTGCCATCGATCGCGCCGCGTAGCGAAGGTCCTGCCACACGCTCGACAACCAGGGCGCTATCCAGACCTCACGGCTGCGTTCGATCTGCAAGGTCCTGTTGCCGAACTCGCGCCGTGCCTGCGCCGTCGCGTCGGCCTCGCTCCACCCCTCGTCCACCAGCTCGTCGACGCGCTCGGCAATGTGGGCGTCGATCTCCCGCGCCAGCTCGGTGTCCGCGCGACGACCGAAGAGCCACCGCCACGCAGTCATGACTCTCTCGCCCGCATGACCTTCGTGATGCCGGTCATCAGCCGTTCGAACGCACCAGCCTTCCGCTCCAGCTGCCTGCGCCCCGCGGCGGTGAGTGTGTAGATGCGTACCTCACGGTTGCGCGCCGACTTGCCCCATTCGGCGGACAGCCAGCCGGCCTTGAGCATGCGCTGCAGCGCGGGATACAGCGAACCCTCCTCCACATGCACGAGGTCGTCCGACGCGCGTCGGATGGCTTGCGCCAGTTCATAACCGTGCCGGGGGCCACGGCGCAGCGTCTGGAGAATCATCATCTCCAACGCGCCAGGAAAGAGATCGGAGCGATCTGATGACGGCATCGCGTAATACCTAGTTAGAGGATGCCTAGAGTAAACCAGGGTTGATGCCCGAGTCAATTTCAGGGTGCTATTTCATCGGCAGCGACGATATCCTCTACGCGATTGCAGATGACGCTGCGGCGTCCCAAGGAGATGAGCATGGGCATCACGGACAGCAAACTGACGCGGCGTGACTTCCTCGGCGCGGCCGCTGGAGTCGCGCTCCTGTCGGCCACGCCCGCGCACGCGTGGAAGCGCGTGCAAGGCGCCAACGATCGCGTGCGGATGGCGCTGATCGGGTGCGGCAACCGCGGCGGACAAGTCACCGATTTCTTCCTGCGGCATCAGGACATGCAGTTCGTGGCCGCGTGCGACGTGTTCAAGGAACGGCTGGACGCACGCGTCAACGCGTTCGCCCGGTCCGCCCATACCGTGCAGGCCGGCAGCAAGGTGGACGCCGTTGAAGACTATCGCCGCGTCCTCGACCGCAAGGACGTGGACGCGGTGTTCATCGCCACGCCCGACCACTGGCACTGTGACATCCTGACCGACGCGATCAAGGCGGGCAAGGACGTCTACGTCGAGAAGCCGCTGTCGAACACCATCGAGCGGGCCGTCTCCGCGCTGAAGGCGTACCGCGGATCCAACCGGGTCGTGCAGCTGGGCACCCAGCAGCGGTCCGGTCCCCACTTCCAGGAAGCGGCGGAGATCGTCCAGTCGGGCAAGCTGGGCAAGGTGACGCACGCCGTGCTCCTCTATCCCGGCACCGGCTACGGCCGCGGCCCGGAGGAGCCCACCGCGCCGCCGGCGGGACTCAACTGGGACATGTTCCAGGGGCCGGCGCCGCGACATCCCTACAAGGTGGGCCGCCACCGCAGCTGGCGCGGCTACTGGGACTATGGCGGCGGCCTGATTACCGACTGGGGCGTGCACCTGACCGACGTCGCGCTCTGGTATCTCGAGGCGCAGAGCGCCGCTCCGCTGCTGACGAGCGGCTCCGCGCAGTACGTGAACCTCGTCAACCCGGAGCGCGACCAGTCTCCGGACTCGTTCTCCGTGACGTGGCAGTATCCCGAGTTCGTCATGACGTTCACCAACATTCTCTCCGAGGCGCGTCAGGGGGAGTTCGATCGGCGCGGCAACTACTTCTACGGCCCGCAAGGCAGTCTGCTCGTCAACCGCGTCGGCTACGAGATGCGGCCGCGGCCGCAGCGCGCCGGCGGCGCCGGCCGTCGTGGCGCGGGCGCTCCGGCGGCGGCCGGGACGGCGCCGGCACCGGCGCCCGCGCTGACGATGCCGTTCGAATACACGCGCAAGGATTACGCGGAGAACTACCAGGACGATCCGCACACCATCGCGCATACGCGCAATTTCCTCGATTGCGTCAAGTCGCGTCGGAAGCCGGTCTCCGACCTCGAGATCGGATTCCACGCCTCGCTGCCCTGTATCCTCGGCGTCATGGCCGTACGTCAGGGCCGGTCGTTCAAATGGGACGCGCAGGCGTTGAAGGCGGTCCCTGTGTAGCGCGAGTTGCTGCACTCAGTCCTGCCTCTTCGGCTAGGACGCCTTGCGGCTCTGCCAACTGCGAGTAAACTCTTTGCATAGACGTATCGTCTAACGATACGTCTATGCCCCGAAAGCCCGCACCCGAGCCTCGCAAGGCCCTTTCGCTCCCCGTCATCCATATTCTGCTCGCGCTCGCCGAGGGGGCGCGGCACGGCTACGCGATCAAGCAGGACGTCCAGGAACGGACCGGGGGCGCGATCCGGCTCGGGCCGGGCACGCTCTACGAGGCGATTCAGCGGCTGCTGGAGGCCGGGCTGATCGCGGAGACGAGCGGCGCGGATGCGGAGAATGGACAGCAGGCGCAGCGCCGCTATTACGCCCTCACCGCCGAGGGGTGGGCCGCCCTGGAAGACGAGATCCACCGGCTCGGCGCCATCGTCGACCGGGCGCGCGCCCATCCGAAGCTGCGCAAGGGACTCGCGTGAACGCCTTGTACCGGCTGCTGCTGCGAGCCTATCCTCGCGCGTTCCGCCAACAGTACGAACGAGAGCTGCTCGCCGCATTCGAAATGGAGCGAGCCGACGGCAGACACCGCGGCCTGCGCGGCGCGCTTGCCCTCTGGCGGTTTCTCATCGTGGATGTGGTCGTGGCCTCATGGCGTCTGCGCACGCGCGCCAGGCCTGATTGTCTCCCCGGCATGCGCCGCCGCGGGGTCCCTCAACTCTCCAAACCAGCGAGAAGAGGCTTCATGGAAACGCTTGCGCAGGACGTCCGCTATTCCTTTCGACAGTTCGTCAGGCGCCCGCGGTTCACCGCGATCGCGGTGCTGTCGCTGGCGCTGGCGATCGGTGGCAACAGCCTGATCTTCGGCTTGCTGGATGGATTCGTCTTCAACCCGTTCCGATATCCCGATCCCGGCCGGCTCGTTTCGATCGGGGTCACGTTCCCGAAGGTCTCGTCGGACACGACCTATGTCGAGGCGCTTTCCCCGGCGGAGTACGGGGATATCCGCGCCGCGCGTTCCTTCTCGCACTTCGGCGCCTTCGACCTCGGGAACCGCAATGTGTCGGGCGGTGACGTGCCGGAGCGGGTTTTCACCGCACTGCTGCTCGACGACCTGTTCCCGGTGATCGGATTGCCCCCGCACCTCGGCCGCGGGTTCACCGCCGAGGAGCTGGCGCCCCGCGGTCCGCGCGTCGCCATCCTCAGTCATCGACTCTGGCAGTCGCGGTTCGGCGCGGACCCGCAGATCGTCGGACGCAGCATCCGGATTGGCGGTGAGGCCACGACGGTGGTGGGCGTGATGCCGCCGGAGCTCGTCCTGATCGGGGCGGACCTCTGGATCCCCTGGGGCGCCAGTGCCACGGACGTGCCGCGCGCCGCGCGACAGTTCACCATTCTCGGACGGCTCGCGCCCGGCGTGGCACTCGAGCGGGCGAACGCCGAGCTCGCCGCGATTGCACGGCAGGTCCAACAGACGCATCTCGCCTCCTTCAAGGAGTACGAAGGCTGGCGCCTGATCGCGACACCGTGGGCTGCCGCCCTGTTCCAGGATCTGCGGCCGGCGGCGTTCCTCATGCTGTGTGCCGTAGGCCTCGTGCTGCTGATCGCGTGCGCCAACCTCTCCAGTCTGATGCTGGCGCGGGCCACGATGAGGACCCGGGAAGTCGCCGTTCGCCTCGCGCTCGGAGCGGCGCGCTGGCGCATTGCCAGGCAGCTCCTGACGGAGAGCATGCTGCTGGCCTTTTTCGGCGCGGCCGGCGGCCTGGTCCTCGCCTCCATCGGCCTGAAGTTCGCCGGGCTCTTGATCCCATCGACGTTCGCCAACCTGGGTCTCGACGCCACGATCAATGGCCGCGTGCTGGTCTGGAGTGCGGCGCTCGCAACGGCGGCAGCTGTCCTTGTCGCGCTACTGCCAGCCCTTCACGCCAGTCGCACCGATCCGTACGAATCGTTGAAGTCGGACGGGCGCAGCGGCACGAACCGGGCCGGCAGTCGCATGCGCCAGGTGCTCATCGTCGCCGAGATGGCCCTCTCGGTCGTCCTTCTCCTGGGCGCCGGCCTCCTGATGCGCAGCGTGGTCAATCTGCAGCGCGCGGACCTCGGGTTCAATCCCGAGAACGTCCTCACCATGCGGCTGACGCTGCCGCAGCAGAAGTATCCCACCGGCGAGGCGGTGACGTCCTTCTTCGAGGAGCTGATCCGACGGGTGCAGAACGTGCCCGGCGTGACGAGCGTCGCGATGGTGTCGCAGTTCCCGCCTGTGGGACCGTTCAGCTCCCAGGTTGAAGTCGAGGGCGTCGCGGCAACGGGGACCACCCTGCCCACGGCCAACACCACCGTGGCGTCGCGCGATTACTTCCGGACGATCGCCATCCCGCTCCTCCGCGGACGCTTCTTCGGAAGCGAGGACACGCCGGCCGCGCCGCGCCGCGCCATCGTCAACCAGGCGTTCGTCGCCCGACATCTCGTGGATCGCGATCCGCTCACCTCGCGCGTCCGCATCGTCGGCCGCAGCGGACCGGGAAGCTGGATCGAGATCGTGGGCGTCGTCGGCGACGCCAGGAACAACGGCGCCGGCGCGATGGTGCGACCCGAGCTCTTCATCCCGATGGAGCAGGGACGCGACGCGTGGAACCAGTTGTTCCTCCTGGTGCGGTCGGCCGGCGATGCTGCGGGGATGGTGTCGCCCGTCCGCGCGGCCGTGACCACCATCGATCCGGAGCAGCCGGTCTACGCGATCCAGACGATGAGGGAGGCGGTCGCGATGTCGGCGTTCCAGCAGCGGATCGCGGCGCTGCTGCTCGGTACCTTCGCGATGGTCGCGCTGGTCCTCGCCGCGGTCGGGATCTACGGCGTCATGTCGCAATCGGTGAGCGCCCGGACGCAGGAGATCGGCGTGCGGATGGCTGTGGGTGCCGAATCGACCGATGTGTTGCGGTTGATCCTGGTGCAGATCGGAAAACTCGCCGCGATCGGTCTCGCGATCGGCACCGGCCTGCTGTTGCTGGCCGGCCCGGCGCTGGAAGGATTGCTGTTCGGAGTGCGACCAGCAGACGCGACCACAATCGCCGCCGTCGCGCTCGCCCTCGGCACGGTCGCCGTCGTCGCCGGCTGGATCCCGGCCCGCCGCGCGAGCCGGGTCAACCCGATCGAGGCCTTGCGCTGCGAGTGAGCGCAGAGACTATCGCGACGTCGCGTATCCGCCCCAGGGAATCACGGGACCCGCGACGGCCACCCGCTGGTCGCGCGCAAGCGGAGCGGTGGGGCTGCCGTTGGCGGGTGCCGTTACCATGGCGACAGGCTGCTTTCATACAGCACGCCGGCCGAATCGGAGAAGATGGCGAACCGACACGGATCCAGCGTGTCTTTGATCGAGAAGATGTAGCCGTCGGCGCCGGCATACAGACTCACCTTGAATCCAGCAGGGGTCTGCGGCGGCGTTGCGAGACTCGCCTCAAGCGCGAATTCCTTCGCAGGTGCGCGCTGAAAATGTCGCGGCGGGCGCTCGGGTCCGCGCCTGCCTTCTAGGGTGTCTCGCCGTCGGCATCGCGGCGCGGGTCTTGCTCGGATCACCTGCGGCAGGTGAGCGATGCCCACGGCAGTCGGTCAGCCGGTCCCCGTCTACCGGATGCCGCGAGTCCGCCGCGCCCGGTTCATGATCATCGACCGCCACACGCTCGAGTACGGCCGGTATCAACGGTTCGTCGAGTTCGGCGACGAACGCGGATACGACCACCGGCTCGACGCAGCGTTACACCGCCAGCGGCGTCGCCCAGCATGGCGCACCTGGGTCAAGGCGTCGCCGCGTAGCTGGCAGGCGGGTTGACACATGCAGCATCAGGCCTCCGGGCTCCGTATGGCCGCGAGTGTCTTCGTGCTCTCGCTGGCCGGCTTTCATGCGGCGGCCACACCTGTGGCGACGCGGCCCGCGGCGTCGCTGCTCGCATCGCACCTGCTCGTCACCTGGTACGGCAACCCGCACAGTGCGGCAATGGGCGTGCTCGGCCAGGCTGAGGGAGAAGCGCGTGCCGCCGCCCTGCGTGGTCAAGCTGCGTGCTACGCGCCGCTGACGGCCAAGCGCGTACTCCCGGCCTTTCATCTGGTCGCCGTGGTGGCCCAGAAGACGGCCGGCACCGACGGCCGCTGGCGGCGGCGCGAGTCCCTCGAGTTGATGACGGCCTTGCTCGCCGAGGCGAGACGCTACGGGTTCGCGCTCGTTCTCGATGTGCAGCCGGGGCGCTCCACCGTCGCCGACGAGATCCAGTATCTGCTGCCGATGCTGGCCGAACCGGACGTCCATCTCGCGCTCGATCCCGAATTCGCCATGAGCGAGGGGCAGCGTCCGGGCGGCGCGATCGGTCACATGCACGCGAGCGAGATCAACGCGGCGCTCGACGCCGTCGAGCGCGTCCGGCTCGCGCGGGCGCTCCCGCCGAAGGTGGTCATCGTGCACCAGTTCACGATTGGCATGCTGCCCGACAAGCCGGAGATCCGGGCGCGCGGGGGCATCGATCTCGTGCTCGACATGGACGGATTCGGTCCGCGGCCGTTGAAGCGGGCGAGCTACCGCGCGGTCAATCGCCAGTTCGCGCTGCCGTTCGCCGGCTTCAAGCTGTTCTACCGGCAGGACACCAACCTCTTCGATCCGGCCGAGGTCATGCAGCTCGAGCCGCTGCCGTCGGTCGTCATCTATCAGTGATCGTCACCCGCCGGCTCTCACCACGACATTGTCGAGCCCGCCCTCATCCGGCCCGGTGTGATACTCGCCGCGAATCTCCAGGCTCGTCGCGTTCGCGAGCACGCGGCGGATCTGTTCCTGAGTGGCCGGCGCGTTCCAGTTCCAGCGCCAGCCGGCGGCGGCGGTGAGCTTCACCGAAAACGGCGTCCAGCCGGTACCGGGCGACGTCGGAAACCGGTACGACAGCCGTCCCGCCGGTCCCACGATGATGACGTCATCGTCCAGAACGCCAGGTATCTCGGCCGACTGTTTGAGGCTGTAACTCAGCGTGCCGTTCTCGGCGGCGCGGAGCGCGGTCAGCACGCTCTCGGGCGCCAGGAAGTACCAGGTTTCCCCCACCGCTTCGTCGACGTGCGAGATGTAGCCGCCGGGATGACCGCCGGCCGCGTGGAGCCGGGGCTCTGACTGGCCAGTGTCTCCTGACACGAGCCATCCATGGCGAGACGACTCGAAGTCGTGCGCCGCGAGCGTCCGCTGCTGCATCGACGAATGCGCGCGACCGCTCATGACGCAGACGAGCGCGCCGAGAACGAGAGAGATCGATCCGGCGAGGGACATGCCTGGCCTGGGAACCGAGGGTGTAAGGGGGTCCGGGGGACGAAGTCCCCCGGATGATCAGGTCCAGCGGTAGCCTTGATTCTCCAGCGGCAACGACCGGATGCGAACGCCGGTCGCCGCGAAGATGGCGTTGGCGATCGCCGGGACGGCCGGCGGCAGGGACGGCTCGCCGAGCCCGGTCGGATCGAAGTCGGTCTGCAGGAACCGGACCTCGATGCTGGCCGGGGCATGCTGCATGCGCGTCGGCTGGTACTGATTGAAGTTCCGCTGGACGACACGTCCCTTGTCGATCGTGATCGCCCAGGACATCAGGTGGCTCATCCCCTCGATGAAGCCGCCGTGCACCAGATTCTCCGACGCGCTCGGGTTGACGATCTGCCGGCCGATGTCCACGGCACACCACGCCCGGTTGACCCTGATGGCCTTCTTCGCGTCAACCGAGACCTCGACGACATACGCCACATAACCGGCGTGCGCGAACTGGAACGCGACGCCTTTGCCGGTGCCCTTGGGCAGCGAACCGCGGCGATCCCACGCCGACATCTCGCGCACGGCCTCGAGCACGCCGCGCGCGCGCGCCGGGTTGAACCCGCCGGCCGGTCCGGCGCCGACCGGATTGTTCAGCAGATCGATCCGGTACTGCAGCGGATCCTTGCCCGCCGCGACGGCGATCTCGTCGATGAAGCCCTGCTTCACGAACGAAATCCCGTTGGTAGGCGGGGCGCGCAGCGCACCGACGGGGATGCCGAAGGGCGTCACGTTCTCGGACGTGATCAGCACGTTCTCCACGAACCCGCGCGGGAACTCGTTGGCGGGGACGACGGAGTTGGTGCTGGGGACGAAATCGCGATAGGCGATCAGTTTGCCGTTCGCGTCGAGGCCGGCCTTGAAGAAGTGGTAGCCGGTCGGCCGGTACTGGTCGTGCGCCATGTCGTCTTCGCGCGACCACAGCAGCTTGACCGGGACGCTCGGCAGCCCCGCGGCTGCCCGCTCCTCGGTGACGACCCTGGCGATCCGCGCCACCTCGATGTCGTACTCGCTCACGAGCCGCCGGCCGAATCCGCCGCCCGCCCGCACGAGATGGAACGTCACGTTCTCGGGCGGAATGCCGGCGCCGAGCGCCGGATGCTGCTTGGACGGAATCTGGCTCGGCGACCAGATCTCCAGCCGGCCATCGTGAAAATGCGCCGTGGAGTTCTGCGGTTCGAGCGGCGCGTGCGACAGCAGCGGGAAGAAGTACTCGGCTTCGATCGTCTTCGCCGCGGTGCGGAATGCCGCCTCGACGTCGCCGATCACGGCCCTGGGCGGTCCCCCGGGCCCGCGCCCTCCGCCCTGTGCCGGATCCGGCGGCGGCGCCGGCGCGGGTGCCGGCGCGGTGGCCGCCTTGGCCGCCAGCTCGCGCGCCTGCGCCAGGTAGCGATCGCTCGCCTGCGCCGCGACCGCACCTTCGTCCCAGGTGACTTTCAGCGAGGTTCGCGCGTCGTTGGCCAGCCACCAGCTGTCGGCCACGATCGCCACGCCCGACGCGAGCGAGTTGTTGCCCTGCCCGGCCGGCTCGACGATGAACGCATGCTTGATGCCCGGCAGCTTCTTGATTTCGTCCAGGTTGGCGCTGACGACCTTCCCGCCGAAGACGTCGCACTTCACCAGCACCGCATGGAGCATGTTCGGGAACGAGACGTCGATGCTGTAGATCGGACGCCCCGTCACGATGTCCAGGCTGTCGACGCCGCGAATCCGCTTGCCCATGATCTTGAAGTCGCGCGGATTCTTGAGCGCCGCCTGGATGGCGGCGGTTTCCGGCACCGGGAGGGTCGCCGCCAGGGCCGCGAGCGAGCCGTAGGTCGCCGTACGCTTCGTCGGCGCATGCGTGACCACACCGCCCGCCGTCGTCAACTCGCTCTGCGGGACGCTCCACTGCTGCGCCGCGGCGGCGAGCATGAGGAGCCGGCCGCCCGCCCCCACCATGCGCATGTTCTGGTAGTTGGAGGGAATCGCGCGGCTGCCGCCCTCGATCTGCGCGCCGTACTTCGGGTCCAGGTCGGCCTGCTGAATCTTGACCTGCGCCCAGTCGACGTCGAACTCATCCGCGATGATCATCGGGAGCGCCGTCTTGACGCCTTGTCCGGTCTCCGGATTCTTCGCGATGATCGTGAACGTGTTGTCGGGATGGATCGTGATGTAGGTGTTCGGCGCGAGCGACGCCGGGTTGCCCTGAGCTCCGCCGCCGCGCCCCTGCGCCAGCGCGTCCGGCACGTAGAGACCGATGAGCAGCCCGCCGCCGGCGGCGGCCGAGACCTGCAGGAACGCGCGCCGGTCGAGTCGAGGATGCTTCAAGGTGTCAGCCATGGCTTATCCCCTCCTTCCGGCGCTCGCCGCCGCCTTGATGGCCTCTTTGATCCGGATGTAGGTCCCGCACCGGCAGACGTTGCCGCTCATCGCGCTGTCGATCTGCGCGTCGGTCGGGTTCGGTGTGGCCTTGAGCAGCGCCGAGGCGGCCATCAGCTGGCCCGCCTGGCAGTATCCGCACTGCGCCACGTCGAGCTCCATCCAGGCGCGCTGCAGCGGGTGCGACGCGTCGCGCGGCAGGCTCTCGATGGTCGTGACCGCGCGCGTGCCCACCGAGGAGATCGGCGTGATGCACGAGCGGGTGGGCTGGCCGTCGACGAGCACCGTGCACGCGCCGCACATCGCCACGCCGCAGCCGAACTTCGTGCCCTTCAGATCCATCGCGTCCCGGAGCACCCAGAGCAGGGGCATGCGCTCCGGCACATCCACGGTGCGCCGCTCCCCATTGACGAGGACTGTGTATCTCATGTGTGAGGCCTCCGGCAGCCGACTCTCAGGCTCTGCCCGTACTCGACCGGGTGAGCTCAAGGCGCGTATTGTAGCCCGATTCGCGGGTCGATCAGGACAGCGCGGGGTCGGGGGCTATTCGGCGGTCTTCCAGTGGATCGCGTCGTAGGGGATCCGCTCCGCGGCGCCGCCGGAGAGGTGCTCGGCAATCTGCCGCGCATGGAAGCGGCCGTTCTCGATGAACCAGCGGCCGGTCTGATAGCCGCCGCAGACGGTGCCGGCGATGTAGAGGCCGCGCCGCGCCGTTTCGAACGTCGACTCGTCGTAAATCGGCGTGCGCCAGCGATCCTCCGCGAACGTCACGCCGAAGCGGTGAAGCAGGTCGAAGTCGGGGTGATACCCGGTCATCGCCAGCACCCAGTGATTGGCGATCTCGCAGCCGCCGGACGGGGTGTTGAGCAGCAGCGTCCGAGCACGGATCTCGGCCACGGTGGTGTGGAAGAACGCCTTGATGCTGCCTTCCTTGATCCGGTTCTCGAGGTCCGGCTTGATCCAGTACTTGATCTTCTCCGACAGCGCCGCGCCGCGGACCACGAGCGTGACGCGGGCGCCGTGGCGGTAGCAGTCCAGCGCCGCCTTGGCGGCCGAGTTGCGCGCCCCGATCACCGCCACGTCCTGGCCGACGTAGGCGAACGGCTCCTTGTAATAGTGGGTCACCTTGGGCAGATCCTCGCCCGGGACGCCGAGCGCGTTGGCGCGATCGAAGAACCCCGTCGCCAGCACGACGGCGCCGACCTGGTGCGCGCCGCTCGCCGCCCGGACGACGAACGCGCCGGCCGATCCGTCGATCGCGCCGACGCGGTCGTAGAGCGACAGTTCGAGCGACTCGCGCGCGGCGACCCCGCGGTAGTATTCGAGCGCGTCTTCGCGCGTCGGCTTGTACCCCGCCACCGGGAACGGGTAGCCGCCGATCTCGATCAGGTCGGGCGTGGAGAAGAATTCCATGTTCGACGGGTAGCCGACGATGGAGTTCGCCAGCGTGCCCTGGTCGAACACGCGGACGCTGAGGCCGCGCCGGCGGAGCTCGATGGCACACGCCAGGCCGACAGGTCCGGCCCCGATCACGGCGACGTCACGCGGCTCAGGCATCCGTCAATTGTATCGGCGCGCGCCGGGGGCGTCGCGCCCGCGACGGTTCGGGCGCTACTCGTGCCGCAGGGCGGCCGCCGGATCGATGCGGAAGCTTCGCAGCGCCGGCAGCAGCGCGGCGACCAAGACCGCGCAGAAGAACAGGCCGATGGTGGCGCTGAACGTCGCCGGATCCGTTGCCTGCACGCCGAAGAGAAACGCAGCCAGCAGGCGGCTCGCCGCGAGCGCCCCCAGGATGCCGGCCGCGATACCGAGGCCGGCGGGGATCAACGCCTGACGGAGCATCAGCGATACGACGCGCGAGTAGGTCGCGCCGAGCGCCACTCGCAATCCGATCTCGCGATGGCGCTGCGCGACGGTGTACGACACGAGCCCGAACACGCCGATCAGCGCCAGGAACGCCGCCGTTCCGGCGAAGACGAGCAGCACCGCGGTGCGAAACCGCTCGGACGCGAGCAGCTGCCACCGCACCCGCGCCATCGTGAGCACCTCGAGATGCGAGAGGTCCTTGTCGAGGTTCACGAGGATCGCCTTCGTCCGGTCGGCGATCGCGGTCGCACCAGGCTTCGCGCGAACCATGATGGTGGAGGTCTGCGCCGGCGGCGGCTGCTGCAGCAGCGAGGTGTACATCTGGAGCGACACGCCGCCGTCCAGCCGCGTGAGCTTGAAGTCCGGAACGATCCCGACCACCGTCAACGGGCGGCCGATACCGCCGAGCCTTCTGCCCAGTGGATTGTCGCCGGGCCAGAGTGCGGCCGCCGCGGCCTGGTTGAGAACGACGACCCCTTCGCTGCGGGCGGTATCGGAGTCGAGGATCGGCCGGCCGGAGACAATCCGAATGCCGAGCGTGCTGAAATAGCTGCCGCCGACGGCGCGGTGGCTGAGGCTGAAGCCGCGGCCTTGTCCAGCGGTCTGGCCATCGGGAACGATCCCGCCGAAGCTGATGTCGCCGCCGCGGAGCGGCCCGCCGTCGTTCACCACGAGCGCGGCGCTCTCGACGTCGGGCAGCTCGCGCAGGTGACGCACGGCGGACAACCAGAAGTCGGTGTCCGCGGGCGGGCGATACCGCATCGGCAGCGTGCCGCGCACGACCCACAGGTCCCGCTCGCGCATCCCCGCGTCCTGCGAAATCAGCCGGCCGAAGCTGTTGACCAGGAGACCGGCGCCGACCAGGAGCACCAGCGCCGCTGCCGTCTCGAAGGCGATCAGGGCGCGTTGAACCCGCGCGCGGCGGTGGCTCAGCGTGGCGCTCCCGCCGCCTTCCTGGACGCGCTGGATCAACCCGGGTTTGATCGAGCGAAGAACAGGGATGAAACCGATCGTGGCGCCAACGAGCGCCGAGAGAAGCGCGGCAAAGACCCAGACCGCCGGGTCGAGCGCGATCTGATCGGCGCGCGGGAAACCGGCCGGCAGCGCGGACGTCACCAGATCGACGGCGGTGGACGCGACGAGCAGGCCCCCGGCGCCGCCCGCGGCGCCGAGGAGCAGACTCTCGACGAGCAGCTGCCGGACCAGCCGCCACCGGCTCGCGCCCAGTGCCGCGCGAAGCCCCAGCTCCCGTTCGCGGGCGGCGTTGCGGACCAGCTGCAGACTCACGAGATTCGCCACGCCGATGAGCAGCACGCACGCCATCGCGCCGAAGAACACCCAGAGAATGCGCTGGCTGTCGCCCACGATGTGATCGAGGAGCAGCGAGGCGTCAACCGGGCGATCGACACCGCCGGCCGAGTCCATCAGCGGACGCCGAGCGGCGATCTCGGCGTTGACGGCGCCGATCGATCGGCCCGGCTTCAGCCTCGCCAGCACCGTGAATCGAAGCGTGGACGCCGCGCGCTCGCCTGCGCGGATCGGATGCCACACGATGGGATCCGACAGCCAGTTGCCCGGCACATCAGCGCCTGGCGCGGCGACGCCGACGATGGTCAGAGTTCGTCCTCGTCTCAGCTCGAAGCTCTTGCCGAGCACGTCCGGCGTGCCGCCAAACCGCGTCTGCCACAGGTCGTGACCGATGACCGCCACGTCCGGGTTCGCCTCTATCGCATCGCCGGGAAGGAGGGGCCGGCCGAGCGCGACCTGCACGCCCAGCAGGCGGAACAATTCTGGTGTGATCCGCATGTCCTGAACGTCCAGCGGGCGATCGGAGTTTCGATCGAGCGTGCTGACGTAGCCGGGACCGCGGTAGAGTCCCCAGGCCTCGACGCTCGAAACCTGTTCCTGGAGCCGTTCGACATCGCGATAGGACATCGTCGTCCCGCCGCGCGGATCGTGGGCCCGTACCATCACGAGCCGGTTGGACGCGGGGTACGGCAGCGGCCGGAGCAGCACGGCGTTGACGAGCGTGAACACGGCCGTCGTGCCGCCGACGATCAAGACGATGGTTGCGAGCGCGGTCGCAGTGAACGCGCGTTGCCTGGCAAGCACGCGAAGCGCATAGCGGACATCCTGCAGCAGGCGCTCGATCGCGCCCCAGGTCCAGACGGCGCGCGCATCTTCTTTCGCGAGCGTGACGTTCCCGAGCGCGCGCAAGGCCGCCTGCCGCGCGCGGTCCGGCGGCAGGCCGGTCTCGATCTGCTCCTCGGCTTCCGCCTCGAGGTGAAACTGCAGCTCGGCCTCGAGATCGGCCTCACGCGCTGGCCGGTGCCAGAGGCTCCTCAGGCGATAGAGCAACCACCGCATCCGGGGCATCGTCTCACTCCGCTTCCGACGGCTGAAGCACGCGGCTCATCGCCAGAACGAACCGATCCCAGCGGGATTGCTCAGCCGTCAGGTGGCGTTTTCCCGCTGGCGTCAGCTGGTAGTACTTCGCCCGTTTGCCTTTGTCGGAGACGCGCCACGCGGACTGCACGAAACCCTGCGCCTCGAGGCGGTGCAGCGCGGGGTACAGCGAGCCAGTCTCGATCCGCAGGTCCTCGGACGCGTGTTGGATGTGCCTGGCGATCGCGTGCCCGTGGGCGGGGCCGTAAATCAGGGTCCGCAGGATCAGCAGGTCGAACGTCCCCTGGATGAACTGCGTCTGAGGGTCCTTCATTGTGGAGACAGCCTACTACATGTTATGGAGGCTGTCTACACAATAAAAATCCCGCGGCGGCGGGGGTCGCGTTACGCCGGAATCCTGAGCAGCGTGAGCGCATTGCTCCAGACGATCTTCCGGAAGGTCTCCGGCGACGCGGCCCGCTTCAGCACGGTCAGGGTTTCGCGTGCGACGCACTTGCCGGCCAATCGGGCGGCCGCCGGGTTGTTGCCCTGGCTCACACCGCTGCCGTGGCCGTCGGCGCACCCGCAGTCGCTCCCGAAGAGCAGCTTGTTCTGATGTCGGCGCACGAAGTCCGCGGTGAAGTCCGGATCGCGCGACAACATGTTGTTGCCGGAATTGGCCGACACGTCGCCGTACAAGTTGGGATAATCGCCCAGCAGTTTGTCGGTGATCCCGCCGCGGACGATGGGGCCGGACGGGTAGGCGGCCTCGTTGCGATAGTCCGCACTCACATTCGCCCAGAACGCGTCCGCGTGGCCGATGAAGGTGGTGTTCGGATACGTCTTCAGCATGCGTTCGAAGTTCCTGGCGAACCCCGTGCCCCACGTGCCTTCGTTCGGGAAGTGATCGACTTCCTGGAAGTGGATCAGGATCGGCACGCGCAACTCGGCGGCCAGCGCGTACGCGCGCTGGAACTCGGGGGCGTCGGCGGCGAGGTGGTACTTCATTTCGCCGAATCCGCGGGCGCCCGATTTCACGCTTTGCGTCAGCGCGTCGATCCCTTCCGGCCGGGACGGATCGGCGCTGCAGAACCACGTGAAGCGGTCCGGAGCAGCCGCCTGCACTGACTGAACCTGACTGCTGGCCGCGGCGCGCGTCAGCAGATTCGCCCTGGTGATGCCGGCCCCGTCGAGATGCGCGACGTTCGCGGCTGGCTGTGCCCGCAGATGGAAGTGCAGGTCGAAGACCGGCGATCCCCATTCGTTGACCTGTGCGCCTCGCAGAACAGCGGGCCCGGCGGACGTGACGGCGCCGAGCACGCCGAGAAACTCACGGCGATTCAACATGGCAGAGCGACTCCTGGCGGTGTTCGCGGCGTTTCCCGAGTGGCCGAGGCGGGAAGGATACGCCGATTGCCGCAGGGAGTCACCAGCCGCGGGCACGCATGGCGAGAACCGGCCGGTTCAGCGGGCGCGTCCCGCACTTGCGTTACACTCCGCCATCCCCTGATGTCGGCAGACGAGATTGTCGTCACCCTGATCGCGCTGGCCGCCGGTCCTCTGTGGTGGACGATGACCTTCCTGTTCTGGGCGCGGCTGTCGCCGCTGCGCCCCGGTGCGCGGGGCGTCCAGGCGCTCACCGTCGCCGTGTCGGTGTGCGGCGTCGCCATCCTGCTCGTCCTCGAGACCCTCGCCTCGTTCGACGTCGTCGACGCCCCCGAATACCAGTTCATGTACGGCGTGCTGGGGCTGGCGTGGCTGCGGATCGGCGAGCGGTTCTTTGCGTTCGCCGGCCTCAGCGTGCGCGACGATCTGATCGAGCGCAGGAACGGGGCGGCGATTGCCGCGATGGCGGGCGCGTTCGCCGGGCTGACCTTGTGTTATGCCGGCGGCAACATCGGGGACGGCCCGGGCTGGTGGGTGGTGGTGTTCTCGAGCGGCCTGGCCAGCGCGTGCTGGTTCGCCGCGTGGCTGCTGCTCGCGCAATTCAGTCCGGCGATGGACGCGGTGACGATCGACCGCGACCCGGCCGCCGGGCTCCGCGCCGGCGGGTTCCTGGCGGCGATCGGTCTGCTGCTCGGCCGCGGCGCCGCCGGCGACTGGTACTCCGCGGGCGACACGCTGACGGACGTCGCCGGCGTCCTGCCGGCGGTGGGCATCATTCTCGCGATCGCGATCGCCGTCGAACGGACCGCGCGGCCGACGGCGCAGCGTCCGCGCGGATCGCTGGTGCTGCACGGCGCCGTCCCGGCGGTGCTGTATCTCGCGATGGCGGCGGCCGCGGTGTGGTCGATGGAGTGGCCGCCATGAGCGGACCGTGGGTGCCGGTCGAACCGCTGGCGTCCGCGGCGTTTGCAGACGTGCGCCGGCGCGCCATCGTCGACTGCTGCAAGTGGGATCCGCAGGTGGGCGACGTGTGTGTCATCGCGCGAACGCCGCTGGTGATTACGCGGGCCGCCTGGGACGCCGTCGTCCGGCTCGCGGAGACGCTCGCGAACGAGACGCTCGCGGCCGAACGCGAGCTGATCGATCGTCCTGAGCTGCATCGCGTGCTGGGCGTGCCGCGTGCGGCGAGGCGGGCGCTGCGGCGGATCGGCCGGCTCGGGCCGTCGGCCGGTGTGGCGCGGATCGTGCGGTTCGATTTTCACTTCACCACCGACGGCTGGCGCATTTCGGAGGCGAACTGCGACGTCCCTGGCGGGCTGAACGAAGCCTCCGGCCTGCCGGCGGCGATCGGACCGCACTACGCGTGGGCCGTGCCGGTCGGCGATCCGGCCGACGCCTACGCCAGGGCCATCGCCGCCGGTGCGGGTCCGCGGTCGACGGTCGCGCTCGTCCACGCCACCGCGTTCAGTGACGACCAGCAGATGATGTCCTTCGTCGCCCGGCGGCTCGAGGCCCGGGGCGTCGCCCCCCAGCTCGCGAGCCCGAGCCACTTGCGGTGGCGCGACGGACGCGTGCATCTGGACAGCGCCTGGTTCCAGGGACCGCTCGACGCGGTCGTGCGGTTCTTCCCGGCGGAGTGGCTCGGCGACCTGCCCGGCGCGTGCGGATGGCCGATGCTGTTTGCCGGATCGCGCACGCCGCTCAGCAACCCGGCCGCCGCGATCCTGACGCAGAGCAAGCGTTTTCCGCTGGTGTGGGATCGCCTGCAGACGCGGCTGCCGGCGTGGCGCGCGCACCTGCCCGAGACCCGCGATCCGCGGGAGGCCCCGTGGCGCACGTCGGACGAGTGGATCGTGAAGCCGGCCTTCGGCCGCGTGGGGGAGGGGATCGGCATGCCGGACGCGATCGGCGCCGCGGAGCTGCGCCGGATTCGACGGCAGGCCCACTGGTGGCCGGGCCGCTGGATCGCGCAGCGTCGGTTTCGCGCGCTCCCGGTCGAGATCGGCGGCCGCGCGGTGTTTCCCTGTCTCGGCGTCTATACGCTCGACGGTCGGGTCGTCGGTGCGTACGGCCGGCTCGCGACAGTGCCGCTCGTCGACGCGCGCGCCGCGGACGCCGCAGTCCTGGCAGCGTAAGAGCAAAGCGGCAGGCGGATGGCGGTGAGCGGCCAGCGAACCGCTCAGACGAGGTGATCTGGTGAACTGGGAAGTCGACGAGCAGACGTTCGCCGCGTGGACGCCGGCTGGCGTGCCGTGGTCGGAATGGGCGAAGCCGGTCGCGTTCGTCAACGCGGCGCAGGCGCCGGCGTCGGCCGCTCCCGTTGCCGATCTCCGGCTGCCGCTGACGATCGACTCGTCGTCAATCGTGATCGTCGATCTGCCCGGCGCCGAATCGGTTCAGGCGGGGCTGCTCCTCGCCCAGCGCGGATTCTGCCCGGTGCCGTTGTTCAACGGCACGTCGGGACCGTCGCCGGCGATCGACGTGCAGCCGATCGCCCGCGCGCTCGTCGCGGGCGCGGAGTCGTTGAAACTGCGCACGATTGCACCCGCCTCGACGCCGGCGTTCCTCCTCGATTCGCGCCGCCGCGGGGCCGGGGTGACGCTGAAGCCCGGCGTCTACGACAACCGCTGGGTCGCGCTGCCGCAGGATTTTCCCTCCGGCGCGCTGCTCGTGAGCCGGGGGTTCCGCAGTGCGACGCTGCTGCAGCGCGGCCCGTCGTCCGTGCCGCCGGATCTGGCGCACGTGCTCCGCCGCTGGCAGGACCACGGGATGACGATCCGGACCGCGGACATCACGACCGGCCAGGTTGCGGAGGGCGTCTCGATCCCCAGGCCCTCCGGCTTCCGCCTGGCGTGGTACGCTACGATCGCGCTCCTGGGCCTCCGGCGCAGCAACGTCGGCGGATTCGGCTCCGCCATCCCCGAGCAGACCAGCAGCGGCGGATACGGATAGAGGGCCCGCCTGCCGCTCGATCCCCCGCTCACCCGATGGCCCGATCACCCGATCACCCGATCACCCGATCACCCGATCACCCGATCGCCCGATGACTCGATGGCCCGATCCCCGTAACCCCATGCGATAATACGGCTCTCATGTCACTGGACGAGCTCCAGAATCAGCTCCGCGGTGCGCTCGATCAGCAGCTCGCGACGCTGAAGAAGTACTACGAGTCCGCCATCGCCCAGGCGCGCCGGGAGGCGACCGAGGAGGCCATGAAGGAGCTCGGCGCCCGCGTCGCCCAGGCGCGGGCCGAGTGGGACGTCCGGCACGAGGGGCAGGTCGCGGCAGCCAGGGCCGAGAGCTATCAGCAGGCCCTCGAGGCGGCGGCGATCGAGCGCGACGAGCGGGAGCGCCAGCTCCGCGATCAATACGACCAGCAGCTGAACGCGCAGCTCTCGGCGGTGCGGGCCGAGGCGGAGCAGCGCGCGCTCGATCTGGCGGCCGTCCAGCACGAGGCGCGCGAATCGACGCTGCGCCGCGAGTTCGAGCAGCACTACGCGGCGCAGGAAGCGGCGGCGCGGCGCGAGTTCGAGCAGACGCTGGAGGCGCGGGAGCAGGAGCTGCGCCGCGAGTTCAGCGAGCACGTCGAGGCGCGCGTGCAGGCGGCGCGTCAGGAGGCCGAGCAGCAGCAGCACGCGCGGGACGAGGCGCTCCGGCGCGATCTCGAGCAGCAGGCGCGCGCGCGTGAAGAAGCGGTCCGCCGCGACATGCGCGAGGAGGCGGACGCCCGCGAGCGGAGCCTGCGTCAGGAATTCGATCGTCAGCTGCAGGCTCGCGAAGACGTGGTCCGCCGCGAGCTCGAACAGCAGGCAGAGGCGCGCGAGCAGGCGCAGCGCGCCGAGCTCGAACAGGCCCGGGCCCGCGAGCTGATGCTGCGCGCCGACCTGGAGCAGCAGACGGCGAGGGAACAGTCGCTGCGTGCCGAGCTGGCCCAGCAGATCCAGGCGCGCGAGCAGGCGGTTCGCACCGAGGTCGAGCGCGAGGCGCAGCAGGCACGCGAGCAGCTGCGCGCGGAGCTCACGCAGCAGGCGCAGGCGCAGGAGCAGGCGCTGCGCGCCGAACTCGAGCAACAGGCGCCGGCCCGCGAACAGGGGCTGCGCGCCGAACTCGAACAGCAGGCGCAGGCCCGCGAACAGGCGCTGCGCGCCGAACTCGAACAGCAGGCGCAGGCGCGCGAAGAGACGCTGCGCGCCGAGCTCGAACAGCAGGCGCAGGCGCGCGAGGAGACGCTGCGCGCCGAGCTCGAACAGCAGGCGCAGGCGCGCGAACAGGCGGTCCGCACCGAACTGGAGCAGCAGCTCGGCGCCCGCGAAGACAGCGTGCGCGGCGAAGTGGATCAGCGGATCGAGCAGGCGATCGCCGCGACCAGGCGAAGCGCGGAGCTGGAGCGCGAGTCCGATCGCCGCCGCGTGCAGAATGAATTCGACAGCGAGCGCGCGCGGCTGCAGGAGGAGCTCGACACCGAGCGGGCGCGGGCGGCGGAGCTCGAAGCCGCGCACGCCAGTCTGCAGAGCGACTCGCACGACCTCGCGGAGCGGCTGCACGGCGAAATCGCCGCCGCGCGGGAAGCCGCCGCGGCCTCGGGCGGTCCGGCGCCCGGGGATGCCGCCGTCGCCGCGGCCGCGTTCGCACGCGTCGTCGCGGGCCTCCGCGCGCTGGACGCCACGCGCAGTCTGTCGCAGACGCTCGACACGCTCCTGGCGAACGCCGCGACCATCGCGGGCCGGGCCGCGGTGTTCCTCATCGAAGGGGACCGGCTGAAGCCATGGAAAGGCGTCGGCATTCCCGACGCGGAGATGCGCAGCGTCGACGCGCCGATCGACGGCGACGACCTGCTTGCGCGTGCGGCCCGGTCCGGAGCCACGGTCCGCTCGTCGCCGCAGGCTGCGGCTCCCGCGTTCGCGCGGCTGGCCGCGGATCGCGCCGGCGCCGCGGCGCCGATCATGATCGGCGGCCGCGCCGTCGCCGTGTTGTACGCGGACGGCGGCAGGACGGCCGCGCCGGACGGCGCGTTCGACACCGTCGAGCTGCTCGCGCGGCACGCGTCGACGGTGGTGGCGCTGCGCACCGCCATGCGGACGCTCGACGTGCTGCGCGGCGTGTCCCCCGGCGACGCCGGTGACGACGACCTCGGCGACGATCAAGGGGCGCGGCGCTTCGCGCGGCTGCTGATTTCCGAGATCAAGCTGTACAACGAAGCCGCGGTTCACGCCGGCCGGCAACAGCGGGATCTGCGCCAGCGCCTGCGCGCCGAGATTGATCGCGCGCAGCGGTTGTACGAGGAGCGCGTGCCGGCGGCGCTCGGCGCGCGGCACACCCTCTTCCAGCAGGAGCTGATCCAGACCCTGGCCGACGGCGACCCGGCCCTGCTCGGAAACGCGTGATGCGCCTGGTGCCCGTCTTCCTGCTGGCGCTCGGGAGCTGGCACACGCCGGCGCAGTCCCCGCCGGCCGACACGCCGCTCCGTCCGACCGTGCACGCGTCGCTGCCTCAGAACATCGACGACTACTGGTTCGCGCCCGCGGCCGCGCAGCGATCAGCGCCGCGCAATCAGCGGCTGGCCGACGCCGCCGCGGCGTATGCCGCCGGCGATTACGCCGCCGCGCTTGCCGCCGCGCGCCAGGCGCTCGCCGCCGGCGGTCCGCTCGAGATCTACGCGCAGTATTACGTCGGCGCGTCGCAGCTGCGGCTCAACAACGCCGCGGACGCGGTGAAGGCGTTCGACGCCGTGCTCGCGAAACAGCCGGAAGGGCAGCTCTCGGTCGCGGCGCTGCTCGGGAAGGCCGAGGCGGCCGAGAGCCGCGGGGACCACGGCGAGGCGCTCGCGATCTACGAGACGCTGGCGTCGCACAAATCGATTGCGCCGGAGGACATCCTGTCGCGCCTCGCGCGGGCCGCGCTGGCCGCCGGCAACCGCGCGCGCGCCGCGGAAGCATACGTGCGGATCTATTACGAGTTCCCGCTGTCCGAGGCCGCCACCGCCGCGGCGACGGCGATGGGCTCGCTGCAGGATCTCATCGTCCGCAAGGACTACAAGGCGGATCTCGGACGCGCGCTGATTCTGTTCGGCGCCAGGCGCTATGCCGAAGCGAAGGGGCTGCTGCTCGACATCCAGCGCCAGGCCGACGGCGACGATCGCGAAGTCATCGATCTGCGCATCGCCGAAAGCGAGTACTTCCTCAAGCGCTACGCCTACGCCCGTGACGGCGTGCGTCCGTACCTCGATCGCGCCTCACGCCGGGCCGAAGCGAAGTTCTTCTACCTGAGCGCGCTGCGCGGCCTCGGCGATGACGACGAGGCGAACCGGCTGACGCGCGAGCTGGCGGCGGAGTTCCCCGACAGTTCGTGGTCGTCCGAAGCGCTCAACAATCTCGGCACCCACTACATCGTCACCAACCAGGACGACCTCGCGGCGCAGACCTTCAAGGATCTGTTCGCCCGGTTCCCCTCCGGGCCGCATGCCGAGCGCGCCGCGTGGAAGTACGGCTGGTGGGCGTACACCACTCGCAACTACAACGAGACGGTGCGCGTGTTCGAGGCCGCGGCCGCCGCGTTCCCGCGCTCCGACTACCGGCCGCCGTGGCTCTACTGGTCGGCGCGCGCGCGGGAGAAGCTCGGGCAGCGCCAGGTCGCCGAAGCGCGGATGCGCCTCGTCCACGCCGACTACCTGCACTCCTACTACGGCCGGCTCGCCGCCGCGCGTCTCGCGCCGCTCAAGGCCAGCGCCGCGGTGGATGAGGGCTCGATCGTCCCGGCGAGCGTGGAGTCGGCGCGCCCCGCGCCCGCCAGTCCGGCGCCGCCCACGGGGACGCTCATCCGTCACCTGCTGGCCGCCGGCCTGTATGACGACGGGTTGAACGAGCTGAGATATGCGCAGAAGGCGTGGGGCACGTCGCCGGCCATCGAAGCGACCATCGCATGGATTCACCATCAGAAGGGGGATCTGCGCCGCGCCATCACGCTGATGCGGCGGGCGTACCCGCAGTTCCTCACCTCGGGCGGCGACGCCGTGCCCGCCGAGATCCTCCAGGTGATCTTCCCGCTGACCTACTGGGACGCGATCAAGCGGCAGGCAGCCGTCTACGAGCTCGATCCCTACGTCGTCGCCGCGCTGATCGCGCAGGAGTCGACGTTCGATCCCAACGCGCGGTCGGTGGCGAACGCGTGGGGGCTGATGCAGATCGTGCCGAGCACGGGCCGCCGCCTCGCGACGGCGCTGGGCATCCGGCGCTTCTCGACGTCGATGCTGACGCACGGCGAGACCAACATCCGCCTGGGCACGCTCTATTTCAAGCGGCTCGTCCAGCAGTTCGGCGGCACGCACTACGCGCTCGCCAGCTACAACGCGGGGGAGAACCGCGTCGTGCGGTGGAAAGCGGAGCGGCCGGGGATGGACGAAGACGAGTTCATCGACGACATCCCGTTCCCCGAGACCCAGAACTACGTGAAGCGGATCCTCGGGACGGCGGAGGACTATCGGCGCCTGTACGGCGACGGTGACGTGAAGCCGCGCCCCGCGCCGGCGTCGAAACGGCTGACGACCTCCAAGCCGGGCGTCCGGCGTCCCGCGGCCAAGCCGGCGGCAAAGAAGAAGGCGCCGGCGAGGCCGCCGGCGAAGAAGCCGGGCACCCGCACCCGCCGCACCCCGCGCGGCTAGGGATATCTCACCACTTCGAAGAGCGTCATCCGGTCGTCGGCGGAGAGCGTGCGCAGGTTGCGCAGGTAGGGCTCGAGCCGGGCGCGGATTTCCGCCTGCCGTCCGGCGAACATGTCCCAGTGCACGGCGATGTAGCGGACGCGGCGCCGCGCCAGGACCCTGAAGGCGTCGTCGGACGGGAAGCCATCCAGCACCACCGCCGCCTGGCGGAAGTCGTTCGGAATCACGTCGCTGTAGCCGTTGACCATCGGCATCCAGTGCGACGTGGAGAACAGCATGTACTGCGCGTGCAGCGGGAAGGCGATCCGTTCGCCGTAGAACGGGAACTCGGCGAGCGGTCCGCGCGGACTCTTCGCCAGCACCGCGTAGCCCGCCGGCAATTGCGGCGCGCGATACCAGATCAAGGGGACGATCGCGAGGTCGGCAACCGCGGCGGCGAGCGCGGCGGCGGCGGCGATGCCGCGGCCCCGCGCCGGGAGCCGCGCGAAGATCTCGCGCAGCGCGAAGGCCGCGAACAGGGCGAGGCAGAGCACGACCACCAGTCCCAGCCGCGACGGGGCGCGCAGGAACGAGAACGCCGGCAGGTGATAGAGGACGCGATACAGGCCGGCGTCGGGACCGAACGACGCCCAGAACGCGAGCGCCCCGAGCGATCCATAGAGCAGCGCCGTTTCGCGATCGCGCCCGGCGCGGCGGAGCGCGAGGACGATACCGGCGGCGCCGAGCACGAGCGCGAGGATTCCTGGGAACAGGACCTCGTCCCAGGGGCCGAAGCGGCGGACCAGATCCAGCAGCCAGCGGTGCGCATTGGCGGAGGAGACGAGGTACCCGTGCGGGCGTGCCGCCCATCGCGCGGTGTCCTCGAGGCTGCGGGCGAATCCGCTCTCTTCCTGCACCTCCAGGAATGGAATGAAGAAGGGGAGGACGAGCGCGATGGAGGTCGCCGCGCCGGCGGCGACGGCGATCCAGTAGCGGCGCGCGGTCCACAGGCGGCGCGACCAGGCCAGGACCAGCGCCGCGTAGCCGACGGCCAGGCCGGCGAAGATGCCGTAATAGGCGCAGGTGAGCGCCTGCGCGGCGAGCGCGACGCCGAGCGCGGCGCCGCGCCTGACCAGCTTCGGGCTCGTGACGTCATCTGCGACGCGGTGCAGCAGCAGCAGCGCGAGCGGGATCCCGCCGGTCATCAGCAGCTGGATGTGCGAGAGATGCGACATCACGTACGGGCAGTACGCGTAGAGCACCGCCGCCGCCGCCGATGCCGGACGGCTGCCGGTCAGGTGCCGCATGAGGAAGTACGCGGCGGCGTATGCTGAGGCGAACCCGGCGATCATCACCGCGTTGAGCGTCAGCCACGGGTTGCTCGTCAGCCAGTAGACGGGCAGGCCGATCGCGCCGGTGAGGATGTTGGCCTCCGAGTAGGCGAGCGTCAGCCGGTGCGGATGATAGATGTTGGCGTCGAACAGCCGCAGCGGATCGGCGACGAGCGTTCGCGCGACCCAGCTGACGTTCCAGATCGCGAACTGTCCATCGGCGTCGTTGGGATGGGTGCGGCCGAGCCCTCCCGGGTCGGTTGCGAGCGGCCACGTCATCAGCAGCGCGAGAACGAAACCGGCGGCGCAGACGAGCAGGATCTCGCGCGCACGCGCGATGGTGCGGGGCGCTGCCTCCATGTAGAATTGCTCGTCATTGTAGCGCCGGTGTCGACTTCCCGCCTTCTCGCGCTGGCCGCCGGTGCCTGGACCGCCGCGGCGGCGCTCGTGTCCCTGGGCGGCCTCGCCTTCACCGGACCGTCCGCCGCCTCGTTTTCCGGATCGCGGTTCGGCGTCATTCCTGTGGATGCCGCGTCGCTGGCCATCGCCGCGATCGCCGCGCTGGTGGTCGTCGGCGCCGGCTGGCACGGCCGCGCGGCCGCCGTCGCGGTGGCGCCGCTCGCGCTCGTGTTTCTGCCGTGGCTGCCGCTGCCGGTGCCGGCGGCGTTTCTGGCGTGGCAGGGAGCGCTCGGATCGCTTGCGTGGCTGGCGTCGCTGGTCGCCCTCGCCCTGGCGGCGCGTCCGGCAGTGCCACAGGTGCCGTGGCGTCGCGCACAGAGCGCGGCCGCACCGGCGCTGGCCGCCGCGATCATCTTCTCGGCCGCGGCGGCGGGCTCGTCGTCATCGATTCCCGGCGGTGACGAGCCGCACTATCTCGTCATCACGCAGAGCCTGCTGTACGATCGCGACCTCGCGATCGAGAACAACCACGTCCGCGGCGATTACCGCGCGTACTTCGCGGGGGATCTCGCGCCCGATTCGAGGCGGCGCGGGCGCGACGGCCGGATTTATTCGATCCACGCGCCCGGCGTGCCGGCGGCCGTGCTGCCGGCCTTCGCGATCGGCGGCTACCGCGGCGTCATCCTCTTTCTCGTGCTCATCGCCGCCGCAGCGTGCGGACTCGCGTGGTGGCTGGCCTGGCGCGTCACCGGCAGCCGCGCCGCCGCCTGGTTCGGATGGGGCGCCGTCGTCTGTGCCGCGCCGTTCGTGCTCGAGTCGTTCACGGTCTACCCGGACGGTCCCGGCGCGGCTGTCGTCCTGACCGGCTTCTGGGCCCTGCTGCGCGCCGAGTGGGAGCAGGCGGATCCGGCGCCGCGGCCGTGGTGGCCGTGGTTTCTGCACGGCGCGGCGCTCGCCTTTCTCCCGTGGATGCACACGCGCTTTGCCGTCCTGGCCGGCACGCTCGGCGGCCTGGTGCTGGTGCGGATCGCACGAACGCCGGAGCCGCTCACCAGGGCCATCGCCTTCCTGAGCGCCCCGGCGATCAGCGCGCTCGCATGGCTCTTCTTCTTCACCGTGATCTACGGCGCGCCCGATCCTTCCGCGCCTTATGGCGCCGCGGTCGAAAGCTCGTTCGCCTATCTTCCCAACGGTCTCGGCGGCATCCTCTTCGACCAGGGGTTCGGGCTGCTTGCCACGGCGCCGGTGATTGCCGCGGCGTTCGCCGGCTTCGCGCGCGCCCGACGCCTCGCGCTCGAGTGGACGGTCGTGGCAGTTCCCTATCTGCTCGCGGTGACGACATTCGCGATGTGGTGGGGCGGATGGAGCGGTCCGGCGCGCTTTCTCGTTCCGCTCCTGCTGCCGCTCGCGATTCCGGCGGCGTGTGCGTGGACGGCGTACACGTCGCGCGGCGCCCGCGCCGTGCTGCTCGCCGCGCTGATCGTCAGCGCGTGGCTGTCGGCGCTGATGGCGGGCGCCGGCGCCGGCCGCCTCGGCTATCACACGCGCAATGACGCCGGCCTGACCGCGGCCCCCTGGATGCAGTGGGCGAGCACCGTCGTCGATCTGCCGTCCGCATTTCCGGCGTTCGTGCCGCAGCCGGTCCAGCCCGATCCCGGCGGACGCGTGTCACGCGCGAACGCGGCGCGAACCGGCTTTGCGGCGACGATCCCGTGGGTCGTGAGCCTGGGTGCCGCGGCCGCGTTCGTCGTGCTGTTTTTCCGCCGGCGTTCCGCGACGCCGGAAACCATCGTCGCGGCCGGAACCGTCGCATTCGCCGTGGCCGCGATGATCGCGATGTCCGTCGTCTGGCGGATCCACGGCGCCGACCGGATCACCGCAACGGCCGCGCAGCTCGACGTGCTGCGGAGGCTCGCGGCCGGACCCGTGCTGGCGCTCGATCTCGAGGGGCGCCGCCGGCTGACGCCGGACGAAGCGTGGGCGATGCGAATCGAGGCGCCGGTGCGGCGGCGAGGGGCTGGCGGCCGTCTGAACCGTCCGCTCGCGGCGTTCCCCGCGGTCCCGGCGGGAAGCTACCTGCTGACCGCACGGCGTCAGGGGAGTGCGGAAGGCTGGATGATGGTGGGCGTCGGGAACGATCAGTTCGCGATCGTCACACAACCGATCGCGGCGTTCGACGCCGGCGTGCGGATCGACCTGCCGCTGCCGGTTCGCGCGCTCCTCGTGAGGGCCGACGAAGGGGCCCGCGATCAGCTGCAGGCGGTGGAGTTGCGGCCGCTGCCGCGCGCCGATCGCGCGGTATCGCGCGACGTGGCGCGACGCGCCGTGCGCTACGAAGCGGGGACCGCCTTCTTCGTGGACGACCGATCGTTTCCCGAGCCGGCCGGTTTCTGGGTCGCCGGCGCCCGGGCATCAACGGTCGCCATCCAACCGGATCAGCGGCGCGCGATCCCGCTCGTGCTGCGCAACGGTGCGGTGGACAACCAGGTCAGTCTCGCGTCGGGCACGTGGCGCGACGAGTTCAGGCTCGGGGCCGGCGAAGAGTACCGGATCGACGTGCCAATCGACGCATCCGGCGCCGCGCTGGTGACCATCCGCTCCGCCGCCGGGTTCCGGCCATCAGAGGTGGACGCCAGCAGCAGGGATACCAGGCTCCTCGGGGTGTTCGTGCAGGTGAAGGGGAGATGACTCCCACGTTTCCAAGGGCCCAAGTGCCAATCAACTTCCAACATCCAGAATCCCAAGTTCACGAAACAGATCTTGGGAGTTGACGCGACTCAGAACCTGACGACTCCGCCGAAATACATGCCCTTCAGCTTCAGCGTCCCGGTGTCCTGCTTGATCTTGTAGTACACGTCGAACGACCGGTAACCGACCTGCGCGCCGACGTTGTTGTTGAAGTTGACGGTGCCGTAGAGGTCGAAGTCGTAGTACTTCGCCGAGTAGTCCTCGCTCTCGATCGCCTGCTCCGGGAGCTTGAAGAAGGAGAACTCGCCGGTGATCGAGATGTTCGGGGCGACGTATCCGCGGCCGATGAAGCCGATTGCCGGAATCGGCGCCTGGGCCTCGGTGAACTGCTCGGCCCCCACCGCCGCCGCGGTGAGCGTGGCATTCACGTCCGTGTACTTCACTTCCAGCAGCAGCCCCGCGAAGCCGCGATCCTTGTACAGGAAGTCCCACTCGTAGCCGAATCGGTACGCGTTCCAGGTCACTTCGGTGGCTACGGGAATGCCGACGTTGAAGCGCTGGCCGTTGAAGACGAACGTGGCCGGGATGTTCTTCTGCGCCGTGTAGCTGATCGGCGTGTACTCGAAGCGCAGCTTGTGCTTCACGCCGGGGCGGAGCGCCACTTTCAACTGCTTGAAGCGCGTCTTCTCGATCCCCAGCGTGTTCACGAAGTCGATGTTCGTCCCGAGCTGCCCGAGCCCTTCGCTGGCGATGACGATGTCGGGCGTGGGGTTCCACAGCGTGCCGGCGATCTCGACGTGATAGACCTCGCCGGTCGCCCGATCCGATCCGGCGCGCGGCGCGCCGTATTGAGCTTCCGCGGGCGCGGCCGTCCACAGGCCCGCGAACAGGCAAACACCGATCGCAAACAGACGCGTGCGCATAGATCGTTCCCGCCCCGGAATGGTTGATTTGAAAGAGCCGCGGGCAAGCCTGCTGGGAGAAGGCCGGCTCAGAATACCACGTCCGGGCCTGACGGCGAGCCACTTTCCGAGCTGCGGCACGCGCGGGCGCAGTTGCGGCGCGCGGAATCCCGTGGGTATACTCGGCGCCGTGAAGTCCCGCGCCACTCGCCGCGCGCCGAGGCCGACCGTTGAGATTCCGACGGCCCCGCACGTCGAGCGTGCCTACGTCAACCTCAAGGCCGGCATCGTCGCCGGGCGCTACCGCCCGGGCGCGGCGCTGTCGGAGGTGAGCCTCGCGGCGGAGCACGGCATGAGCCGGACGCCGATCCGCGAAGGGCTCGCGCGCCTCTGGCAGGAGGGCTACCTCGATCGCGTCGTCGGCCATGGGTACTTCGTGGCCCGCGTCACCGTCCAGCAGATTCACGATACGTTCGACGTGCGCCGGCTGCTCGAAGGGGCCGCCGCCGCCCGCGCCGCGGAGCTCGCGTCGCCGGCGGACGTGGAGCGCCTGCGTACCCTGGCCTCGGTGCCGATCGTCGCGTCGCAGGACTACCGCCAGTCGGAGGTGGCGAACGTCCAGTTCCACCTCGCGATTGCGGCGTGCGCGCGCAACGGCCTTGCCGCCGAGTTGATCGAGCGCTGCCTCGCGCAGGTCGACCGCTTCATGTCGCTGGGCGTCAACTTCGGGCAATTCACCGAGACGGCGACCGAGGCGCACCTCCAGATCGTCGACGCCATCGAGGCGCGCGATCCCGCCGCCGCCCGCGCCCGGATGGAGGAGCATCTCGACTGCGGCAGCCGTCTCATGAAGGACGCCCTCCTCCGGGGTCAGCTCTCCGGCGTCGGACTCTGATCGATTCGAGTGCCCGACCGGGCATCCCGCTTGCTGTATACCGGCCGTATTCCGGCGGGTCCAGCCTGAGTTCATTCCGGTTCAATCACTTACGGGCAGGACCCTCGCCGGCGATCCATCTATTCGAAAGTCGCACTCCAAAAGCTCGTATGAACGCGGTCTGGGAGGACAGCTGATGACGCGGAAATTCGTGGGGACCCTTCTTTTCCTGCTGCTCGCCGTTCCGGCGATGGCGCAGCAGGGCACGACCGAGCTGCGCGGCCGCGTGCTCGACTCGCAGGGCGGCGTGCTGCCCGGGGTGACGGTCGTGGTTCGCAATCAGGCCACCGGCATGTTTCGCGAGACCGTCAGCGGCACCGACGGCGCGTTCATCGCCAGCGGGCTGACGCCCGGCACGTACGAAGTCACCGGCGAGCTCGCCGGCTTCAAGAAATTGAGCCGCCGCGACCTGCAGCTGGAAGTCGGCAAGACCGTCACCATCGACCTCACGATGGAGGTCGGCGGCATCGAGCAGACCGTCACGGTCAGCGCCGAATCGCCGCTGGTCGACGTCACGTCCAAGGAGATCGGCGGCAACATCACGAGCGAGACGCTGTCGCAGCTGCCGAGCGTCAACGGCAACTTCATCGGCTTCATCGGGCTGCTGCCCGGCATCGTCCCCTCGATCAGCACCGAGTCGTTCGGCAGCGACTCGGTCAGCGTCAACGGCCAGGATCCGCGCAACAACAACTACAGCGTCGACGGCGGCAACAACAACGACGACGTGATCGGGCAGCGGGCGGGGATGCAGGCGCGGACGCCGATCGAGGCGATTCAGGAGTTCCAGGTCATCACCAACCAGTTCGACGCCGAGTTCGGCCGCACCTCGGGCGCGATCGTGAACGCGGTGACCAAGGCCGGCACCAACAACGTGCACGGCAGCGCCTTCGGCTTCTTCCAGGACAGCAGCCTGACCGAGAAGGACTACTTCACGCGGAAGGACGCGAACCGGCGGAAGGCCGACACGTCGTATCAGCGCTGGGGCGGCACGGTGGGCGGGCCGCTGGTGCAGGACAAGATGCACTACTTCTTCAGCCTGGAGCGGTTCGCGATCGATCGGGCGAACATCATCAACATCACCACGCGTCCGGATCTGAACGACACCCAGTCGACGCGCGATCGGGTGTGGAACACGATCGTCCGCGGCGATCACCAGATCAACCGCAACAACACCTACAGCGTGCGCTGGCTGCGCGAGAGCTCGCCGCAGGCGAACCAGATCATCGGCTCGGTGACGCCGGCGGCCGCGCGCTCGGAGGCGGACGTCGACCAGACCCTGGCGACGAACTTCAATTCGGTGCTGTCCAACACCAAGGTGAACACGCTGCGCCTGACCTGGACGCGCGAGAACGTCACCTTCGGCAACGCCTGCTACAACGCGAACGATCGCGATCTGTCGAAGTGCCCGGTCACGCTCGCGTTCCAGTCGTTCACCGACCAGCAGGACAACACCGGGCAGTACCGCATCAACGACGCGATCCAGCTCGACGAGACGGTGGGCTGGTTCCTGCCGGGGAAACGCGGCGACCACGACATCAAGTTCGGCGCGCAGTACCAGTACTCCGGCGCCTACAACCGCAACGACGGCAATCTGAACGGCACCTTCACGTTCGGCCGCAGCGACGTGCCGTTCAATCCGTCCGACCCGCGCAGCTACCCGGATCGGTTCAGCATCCGCGTCGGCGGCCCGAGCATCTTCTACGAGAAGGCGCACTACGTGTCGGCGTTCGCGCAGGACAAGTGGCGCCTCAACAGCCGGGCGACGCTGAGCCTCGGCCTGCGCTACGACCTCGAGATCATTCCGATCCCCGAGACGGACGATCCGCTGGTGTCGAGCTATCCGATCGACAAGAACAACATCCAGCCGCGGGTGGGCCTCACCTACGATCTCGGCGGCGGCACCAGCGTGGTGCGCGGCGGCTACGGGCGGTTCTACGACAAGACCCATTTCGAGCTGATTGGCGGCCTGTTCACCGGGACCCCGTTCACCTCGTCGTTCACGTTCACGACGCCGGTCGGGGCCGCGGATCCGAACCCGCGGCTCGGTCTGCTGCCGATCGACCCGTTCCTCACCCAGGGGCCGGTGATCAACACGGCGCTGCTGAACCAGCGGTTCCCGGCGGGCTCGCTGCTGCGCAACACCGGCGCCAGCTGGGACAATGCGGACCGGCAGGTGCCGTACACCGACCAGGTGACGGCCGGCTACGAGCGGCAGATCGCCGGCAACATGGCGATCAGCGCCGACTACGTGCACGCCTTCAACCGCGACATGCTGATGTCGAAGGACCTCAACGCCGGCCTGCGCAACTCGACCTCGGTGACCGACGCGGTACAGCGCATCTATCCGCAGCCGGCGCTCGTCGCCGCCTACGAGGTGCTGCGGCAGCGCTATCCCGGGTTCGCGAACTTCACCACCGGCGTCACCCAGCCGCTCAACATCGGCCAGGTGGACTACGACGCGCTGCTGCTGTCGCTCAACAAGCGGTTCAGCCGCAACTACAGCGCCCGCGTCTCGTACACGCTGGCGTACTCGCGCGGCAACACCAGCGGCAGCGGCGTGCCCACCAGCGGCTTCCAGGTGCTCGACGACATGAACCTGGACCTGAACGAGGGGCCGACCGCGTTCGACACCCGCCACAACTTCGTGGTCAGCGGCCAGGCGCTGGTGCCGCGCACCGGCGGGTTGAACGTCAGCTGGGTGGTGCGCGCGCTGAGCGGCTCGCCGTTCAGCCTGACGAACAACAACCTCGATCCCGACCGGAACGGCAGCAGCTCCGAACCGCTGCCGGCCGGGGACTACACCGGCACGGCGACCGGCGTCGACGTTTACACGGTGAAGCACTACAAGTCGGAGCGCAACGGCGCCAAGGGTCCCGGCTTCATGAACGCGGACGTCCGCCTCGGGTACCGCATCGGGCTGCCGCAGGATCGCCGCGTCGAGATCTTCGCCGACATCTTCAACGTGACGAACCGCACGAACTTCGCGAACCCGTCCGGCAATTCCGGCAATGCCGCGACCTTCCTGGTGCTGAACTCGTACAGCACGAGCTACGCGCCGCGCAAGCTCCAGCTCGGCGTGCGTTTTCAGTTCTAGGCGTGGACTCGAGACCTGGTCGGAAATTGACAGGCAGCTAGCCGCACTTCGGGTCGGGAGGGGAGTGGGCGCCGGGCTTCGGCCCGGCGCCCGTTTTCATGTACGCTTGGATCGGATGTCACCGGCCGTTCGCGCACTGCTTCCCTACGTCAATCGCTACCGCCGCGCGTTCCTCCTCGGCCTGATCTGCGTCATTTCCACCACGACCTTCCAGCTCCTCGGCCCGTGGGTGCTCAAGTACGCGATCGACGATCTCTACGGCGGCGTCACGCAGCGCAAGCTCGTGCTGTACGCGGCGCTGCTGCTCGGCATCGCGCTGGTGCGCGGCCTGTTCCTGTTCCTGATGCGCCGCATCATCATCGGCGCATCGCGCGACATCGAGTACGACATGCGCAACGATTTCTTCGCGCGCCTGGCCCGGCAGCCGCTCGGCTACTACCAGGCGCGGCGCACCGGCGACCTGATGTCGCGCGCCACCAACGATCTCAGTGCCGTGCGGATGATGATCGGCCCGGCGATCATGTATTCGGCCAGCACCATCCTGGTGTTCGTGGTCGCGATCGTCCTCATGCTGACGATCGACGTGAGGCTGACGTTGATCGCGCTGATCCCGCTGCCGTTCGTCACCGTGGCGGTGCGCTACTTCGGCAGCGCCATCCACCAGCGGTTCGAGGAGATCCAGGCGCAGCTCTCGGAAGTCAGCGCCGTGGTGCAGGAGGCGCTGTCGGGCGTGCGGGTGGTCCGCGCCTACCGCCAGGAAGCGCACGAGGAAGCGCGCTTCCGCCGCGCCAACGAGGAGTACTTCCGCCGCAACCGCGTTCTGATCCGGCTGCAGGGAGCGTTCTATCCCAGCATGACGCTGTTCCTCGGCCTGGGATCGATGCTGGTCCTCTGGCTGGGCAGCCGCGAGGTGATTCGCGGGTCGATCACGCTGGGCGAGTTCGTCGCCTTCAACGGCTACCTGGTGATGCTCGCCTGGCCGATGATCGCCTTCGGCTGGGTCACCAACATCCTGCAGCGCGGACTCGCGTCCTGGGGGCGGATGCTGGAAGTCCTGCAGCACGAGCCTGCCATCGATGACGCGGCCGTCACCCCCGCCGGCCGGGCGGCGCCGCTCGACGGCGCGATCGAAATCCGCGACCTCACCTTCACCTATCCCGGCAGCGACCGCCCGGTGCTCGAGCAGGTGAGCCTGCGCATCGAGCCGGGGCAGACGGTGGCGCTGGTGGGCGGCACCGGCGCAGGGAAGTCGACGCTGATCAACCTCCTCCCGCGGATGCACGAGCCGCCGCGCGGCACCGTGCGGATCGGCGGCGTGGACGTCCGCGAGATTCCGCTGTCGCGGCTGCGCGGGGCGATCGGCTTCGTGCCGCAGGAACCGTTCCTGTTCTCCGACACGATTGCCGAGAACGTCGCCTTCGGACTCACGAAGGAGGAGTCGAAGGAGGCGAAGGGGTCGAAGGGGCTCGAAGGATGCGAAGGGGGGGAAGAGGCTCCAGCGGTTGAAGCGGTCGCTGCCGCGGCGGCAGTGGCGCGGCTCGACAAGGACGTCGAAGGGTTTCCCCGCGGCTACGCCACGACCGTCGGGGAGCGCGGGATCACGCTGTCGGGCGGGCAGAAACAGCGCACCGCCCTCGCCCGGGCCGTGGCGGTCGATCCGAGCATCCTCGTGCTCGACGACGCGTTATCGGCGGTCGACACCTACACCGAGGAAGAGATCCTGTCCCGGCTCCGCGGGGTCATGCGCGAGCGGACCTCGATCATCGTCTCGCACCGGATCTCGACCGTCCGGCAGGCGGATCAGATCTTCGTCCTGGCCGCCGGGCGGATCGCCGAGCGCGGCACGCACGACCAGCTCGTCGCCCGCGACGGTCTCTATGCCGCGATGTACAAGAAGCAACTGCTCGAGGAGGAGCTGCAGGCATCGTAAGCGCCCCGGAACCATCATGAGCGAGCGAGGACAACGAGCGAGCCGCGCGCACGGAGCGCGCGCGTGGGGCAGCCCGAGGGGCGACGCCATCCGGTTCACATGACAGACGACGACGTAGTCGGAAAAGCGTACGACGCGCGCCTGATGCGGCGGCTGCTGCAGTACCTGCGGCCGTACCGCCTCCAGGCGGCGCTCGCCCTCGCCGCCATCATCGCCAACTCGATGCTGCAGCTGGCGCAGCCCTACGTGATGAAGCTGGCGATCGACCGCTACATCCCGGCGGGGGATCTCGACGGCGTCAACCGCATCGCGCTGTGGTTCCTGTCGATCCTCGCCGCCGCGTTCGCGCTCGAGTTCACCCAGACCTGGCTGCTGCAGACCACCGGGCAGCGCATCATGTTCGACATGCGGATGCAGATCTACGCGCATCTGCAGCGCCTCGACCTGCGCTTCTACGATCGCAATCCGGTCGGCCGGCTGATGACCCGCGTCACCACCGACGTCGACGTGATCAACGACCTGTTCACGTCCGGCGTGGTGTCGGTGTTCGGCGACGTGTTCACGCTCGCCGGCATCATGATCGTGATGCTGAGCATGAACTGGGAGCTGGCGCTGGTCTCCTTTGCCGTGCTGCCGCTCATCGTCGTGGTCACGCAGTGGTTCCGCCGCAACGTCCGCGAGTCCTATCGCACGGTGCGGCGGCTGATCGCCCGGATCAATGCCTACCTGCAGGAGCACATCACCGGCATGAGCACGGTGCAGCTGTTCCGCCGGGAGGCCCGCGCCTTCGACCGCTTCGAGGCGATCAACCGCGAGCACCGCGTCGCCAACGTGGACTCGATCTTCTACTACGCGGTGTTCTATCCGGCGATCGAGATCATCGGCGCGCTGGCGGCGGCGCTGACGATCTGGTACGGCGGCCGCTCCGTGCTGGCCGGCACCCTGTCGCTCGGCTCGCTGGTGGCGTTCCTGCTCTACTCGCAGCGCTTCTTCCGCCCGATTGCCGACATGTCGGAGAAGTTCAACATCCTGCAGGCGGCGATGGCCTCGTCGGAGCGCATCTTCAAGCTGCTCGACGAACCGGTGACGATTCACTCACCCGAGCGGACGATCGGGAGCGCGAAGGCAGGGCACATCCGCTTCGACCACGTGTGGTTCGCCTACAATCCCGCGGAGTCGGGGGAACCCGACTGGGTGCTGCGCGATGTGTCGTTCGAGGTCCGTCCCGGCGAGCGCCTCGGCATCGTCGGCGCGACCGGGGCGGGGAAGTCGACGATCATCAACCTGCTGCTGCGGTTCTACGACGTCAGCCAGGGACGGATCCTCATCGACGGCGTCGACGTGCGCGAGATGGATCTGAGCGGGCTGCGCGGGCTGTTCAGTCTGGTGCTGCAGGACGTGCACCTGTTCAGCGGCACGATTGCCGACAACATCCGCCTCGGCGCGTCGGCGATCCCGGACGCCGAGGTCGAGCGCGCCGCGGCGGCGGTGCACGCCGACGCGTTCATCGCGCGGCTCCCTGGAACATTCGCGGCGCCGGTCGTCGAACGCGGCGCGACGCTGTCGGTCGGCCAGAAGCAGCTGCTCTCGTTCGCGCGCGCCCTCGCCTTCGATCCCCGCATCCTGGTGCTCGACGAGGCGACCTCCAGCGTGGACACCGAGACCGAGATCCTGATCCGCGACGCGCTGCACGTGCTGATGTCGGGCCGTACCACCATCGCGATCGCGCACCGCCTGTCGACCATCCAGGACATGGACAAGATCCTGGTCCTGCACAAGGGACGGCTGCGGGAGATGGGCACGCACCAGGAGCTGCTCGCCCAGCGCGGCATCTATTTCAAGCTGTATCAGCTGCAATACCAGGATCAGGAGAGAGAGGCGGCGTTATCGAATTTCGATCGGCCGCGAGGCTAACGGCGCGGCCGGCTCTGACAGAATGGCCGCCTCCCGCTGGCGGAACAGCCGCTCGATCAGGGTCGGCGAGCTGGCCTTCGGGTTCCATCCCAGCCGCAGCACGTTGATCGCGATCTGCCGGCGCCCGAACTGCAGCGCCTCGTGGCAGCTCCACATATAGATGTCGATCTCGCGCCCCTGGACCGCGGGTCCCGTGTCCATGATGGTGTAGATCCCGTTGTAGCGCTCGCCGAGCCGGTAGACCTGAATCACCGAGCCGACCGGCAGCAGATCGGGATCCGCCGCCGCGATCCCGGTCCGCACGTTGACGCCGGACGCGGTCGTCGTCCCCTTGCAGTAGGCGGTGGCGGCGAATCTGAGATGGTTGGCGTTGGGACCGACCGGCTCGTCGCCGGACACCACTTCCTTGGCCTGGCTGGGGACGGCGATCTGACGGAAGTCGATCACCTTGGCCTCGTACATCAGGACGAAGCCCGCCGCGACCGCGGCGGTCGCCGTCAGCTTGCGCCAAAGCGACCGGGAGATCCCGACCATGTCCATCCACTATAGGGGGCCGGAAGCGTTCAGTCAAAGGCCCAATTACGGCCGAGACAAGATTGTAAGTTATTGATTTTGCTTGGTTTGTTGCGCAAGGGCGTGTCTCGCCCGGTGGGCCAGGACGGCCGCCAGGGCCACGCGATAGGCAATCCCCGCCAGAATCACGGCCCCGAGGGTGGACCCCAGGACGTAGGCCCAGGCCAGCGGCGCCAGGTCCGCGACGATTCTCCGGAAGTCTGACCACGACGCGTCGGCGACCGCGGCCCTCAGCTCGTTCAACAGGCCCGGCGGGACCTGCACCTGCAGGATCGCGGCGCCGGCAACGGTCGCGAGGGTGTAGTACGCCGGGAGGATCCACGGCAGGTTCGAGTAGACGCCGAGCAGCACCGCGACGCGATTGAGGTTCAGCGCGAAGGCGAAGCCGAGACCGAGGATCGTGTGCAGGCCGAGAAACGGGGAGAAGCCGAAGAAGATCCCCAGCGCGTAGGCCGCGGCCGTGCGGTGGGGCGTGTCGTGGGTATGAAGCAGCTGGTCGAGCCAGCGGCGCGTCCGTGGCTGCATCGCTCTAGAAGTGGACGAATCCGTCCGGCAGCTGTTCCGGCCGGCCGCGGTTCATCAGAATCAGGCGCGGATCGGCGGTGAGCTCGCCGACGCGGGTGATGGGAACGCCGCGCGCCTGGCGGATGACGGTCGCGAGGCGGCCGCGCGCCCGGCGGGGCACGGCGAAGAGCAGCTCGTAGTCGTCGCCGCCGGCCGCCGCGGCGCTGGCGGGATCGACGCCGCGCCGCTGAAACCACGTCCGCGCCGCGTCGGGGATCGGCAGCGCCTCCCCGTCGACGACGGCGCCCAGCCCTGAGGCGGCGGCGACCTGGCGGACCGCGTCGGCGAGGCCGTCGCTCAGGTCCATGCACGCGCTCGCCGCCCGGTTGCGCCCGAGCAGGGCGCCGACGCGGACGCGCGGGTCGGGGCGGCGATGCCGCTCCACGCAGGCGTCGATGCCATCGATCGGTTCCTCGGCGGGGCGGCCCGTCGACCAGCCCAGTCCCGCGGCGGCGGCACCCACCTGGCCGGTGACGTAGAGGGCGTCGCCGGCGCGCGCCCCGCCGCGCGTCAGCACCTGCCGGCGCCGGGCGAACCCCGAGACGGTGACGTCGACGAACAGCGGACCGGGGGATCGCGTGATGTTCCCGCCGGCGAGCGTCACGCGGGTCTCTCCGGCCAGGGCGAAAAAGCCGTCCAGCAGCTCGCGGACCTCGGCGGCGGACATCGCCTCCGGCAGGCCGAGCGAGAGCAGCGCCAGCCGCGGCGTGCCGCCCATGGCCGCGATGTCGGAGAGATTCACCGCCAGCGCCTTCCAGCCGACGTCCGCCAGCGTGCTGACCCGGCGGTCGAAATGAATGCCTTCGACGATGGCGTCGGTGGTCAGGATCTCCAGCGCGCCGCGCGCCCCCTCCACCACCGCGGCGTCGTCGCCGATGCCGACCGGCAGCCACGCCGGCGCGGCCCCGGCGCGCGCGCGAATCTCCTCGATCAGCGCGCGTTCGCCCGGCAGATCAGCGGGCGTACTCGACCGCACGCGTTTCACGGATGACGGTGACCTTGATCTGGCCGGGATACTGCAGCTCGCTCTCGATCCGCTTGGCGATGTCCTTCGACAGCCAGACGGTCGCTTCGTCCGACACCCGATCGCTCTCCACCATGATCCGGATCTCGCGCCCCGCCTGGAGGGCGAACGCCTTGGTCACCCCCTCGAACGAGTCGGCGATGCTCTCCAGCTTCTCCAGCCGCTTGACGTAGGACTCGAGGATGTCGCGCCGGGCGCCGGGGCGCGCCGCCGAGATGGCGTCCGCCGCCTGGACGATCATCGCTTCGAGCGACGGCCAGTCGATGTCCATGTGATGCGCCGCGACCGCCTGGAGCACCGGCTCGCTCTCGCCGTGGCGGCGGAGGAAATCGAGGCCGAGCTCGAGGTGCGTGCCCTGCAGGTCGCGGTCGATCGCCTTGCCGATGTCGTGGAGGAACGCGGCGCGCGCGGCGACATGGCCGTTCAGGCCGATCTCCTTCGCCATGATGCCGGCGAGGAACGCGACCTCCCGCGAATGATTGAGCACGTTCTGCCCGTAGCTGGTGCGGAACTTGAGGCGCCCCATCAGCCGCAGCACTTCCGGGTGGAGATCGTAGAGCCCCAGCTCGAACGCGGCGGACTCTCCCTCCTTGCGGACGGTCTCCTCCATCTCGAGCTTGACCTTCTCGACCACTTCCTCGATGCGCGCCGGATGGATCCGGCCGTCGGCGACGAGCCGCGCGATCGCCAGCCTGGCGACTTCGCGGCGGAACGGATCGAACGACGACAGGATGATGGCGCCCGGCGTGTCGTCGACGATCAGCTCGACGCCGGTCGCCTGCTCGAGCGCGCGGATGTTGCGCCCTTCACGGCCGATGATCCGCCCTTTCATGTCGTCGCTGGGCAGGTCGACGACCGAGACGGTGGTTTCGATGGCGTGGTCGGCGGCGCTGCGCTGGATGGCGTCGGCGATGATCTGGCGCGCCCGCTCGGCCGCGGACTCGCGCGCCTCGGCTTCGAGCCGCTTGATCAGGTTGGCGGCGTCGCGCCGTGCATCCGATTCGATGTCTCTCAGCACCAGCTCGCGCGCTTCGTCGGCGGTCAGCCCGGAGATTCGCTGCAGCTCGCGCTCGCGTTCCGCGACCAGCTGCTCGCCGCGCGCGGCGGCGGCCTCGGTGCGGCGGCGCAGCTCGGCGAGCGCGGCGTCGCGGGCGCGGAGATCCCGCTCCAGCGCGTCGGTCGCCGAGATGCGATCCGCCAGCGATCGCGTGCGATCGGCGAGCGTCTGCTCGACGGCGAGGATCTCCTGCTGCCGGTCGCGCGCCCGGGTCTCGGCCTCGGTCAGGAGCGCGTGGGCCTTCTCGCGGGCGTCGATTTGCGCTTCCTTCTTGATCGATTCGGCGGCGCGCTCCGCCTGCTCGCGGATGTCGCGGCTCAGGCCTTCGGCGCGGGCGATGATTTCAGCGGAAAAACGTTTGCGGCTGTTGAACCACCAGACAATGGCGGCGACGCCGGCGAGATCGGCCAGTGCGCCGAGGGTGAGGTACACGGCGGACGGGCTCATCGTACCTGCTATCTGTTAACGGCGGCGGCCCGCCGGCTGGGAGAAAGGGCCCCGCTTTGCCGTGTGGGGAGGTCGTTTGAACCTGGATAAACCAGGTGGAACCGCTGTAGCTCGCCGCGCGTCAGGCTTCCTCTTACAGAGGCATGCACACGGCACGGCGCCGCGATTCACTTAGATGGAACATTGGCTCAAACCGAGCCTCCGAAACCATCACGAGCAAAGCAGGGAGCTCGAACAACTCCTGAAGGATTTTACCCTATCTCACCGTTCCCGCAATGCGAGGCCGCGAGCGAGCGCACGCGGGCGTGCAGGGGAGCCCGGGGGCCGCGCCCCTCGGAGCGCCTCAGTGTGATCCGGCGGCGCGGGCCAGAGCGTCGGGAGGATCGAGCGCCAGCGCGAGATCCAGCATCCGTTCGAGCGCGCGCGTGCGCTCTGACAAATCTGTACGCTGCGCCGAACCCTCCTCTTTCGCGCGGAAGCACTCGTCGGCGATGTTGAGGGCGGCGAGGACGGCGATCTTCAGCGTGTCTCCGGCGGGGGATTCGCGCGCCGCCAGCCGCATCTTCTCCTCGACGTAGGTCGCGAGCTCGGCGACGTACGCGGGATCGAGCTGGCTGCGGATGGGGTACCGCAGCCCGTTGATCTCGACGGTGACGAGACGACCGTGTTCGTTCGCCATGTCGGGCGGCGTCAGAGATTGAGCGCGTCGATCTGTTTCAGCATGTCATCGACCCGGCCGCGGATCTGCTCGCGCTCCTGGCGCAGCGCCGCGAGCTCGGAGCCGGTGCCCTCGGCCTCGGTGAGCCGGGTCCGCGCCGTCTCGATCTCGGCGCGCAGGCGCGTATTCTCTTCGGCCGCGCGCTGATGCTCGCCGCGGACGCGGGCGAGCTCGTCGCTGACGCGCGCGTGCTCGGCGCGGGTGCGGTCCAGCACGGCGACCAGCTGCTTCAGCTTCTGCTCCAGCCGGTCGATCGCCTCGAAGTCGACCGTGGGGGTGGCTACTGCCGTCTTCGCCATTGAACTCCTTCTGTGTCAGCGTCTGACCGCGCCGTGCGCCGAGGCGAGGGCGGCGACGATCCGTTCCATCGCCGCGTCGACTTCGGCGTCCGTCAGCGTCCGCTCCGGCGAGCGGAAGGTGAGGCGCAGCGACAGGCTGACGCGTCCGTCCGGCACCCCTTTGCCGCGATAACGATCGAACTCGATCGCGTGCGCCAGCGTGGCGGGAGCCGACGACCGGATAGTGCCACGAACGGCAGCCGCAGGCAAGGTGCTATCGACCAGAATCGAGACGTCGCGCACGACGGACGGGAACCGCGGCAGCGACTCAGCGCGCAGATCGTCCGTCTGGCTCAGCGCCGGAACGGCGTCGAGATCCAGCTCGAAGGCGTACATCGTGTCGCCGGAGGGGAATCCGCGCGCCGCCAGCACGCCCGGTTGCAGCTGTCCGAGCAGTCCGAACCGGCGCGTGATGTCCGTCGCCGTCTCCCGCAGGCGGACGTTCACCGCGGCGGCCCGCCCTTCCACGAAGTAGGGCGATACCGCCGGCTCGAACTCCAGCGCGAGCCCGAGCGCCTTCGCGGCCGCTTCGACCACGCCTTTCACGTCGAAGAAATCCACTTCGCGCGCGCCGCCCGACCAGTGCGCCGGCGCGCCCGCGCCGCACCACACGCCGGCGGCCGCGCGCGTCTCTCCCGCGGTGCTGAACCGCGTGCCGGTCTCGAACAGCCGCACGTCAGGATGCTCGCGCCGCCGGTTGTGCGCCGCGGCATCGATCAATCCGGGCAGCAGCGACGGGCGAAGCACGGCGTACTTCTCCGACAGCGGGTTGGCCACGCCGACCACGGTGGCGGGATCCGCGAAGGGGGCGGCCGCGGCCGCTTCGATGAACGCGAACGTCATCGCCTCCGACAGGCCGCACGCCGTCAGCACCTGGCGCACCAGCCGATCGCGCAGCATCCGCGGATCCGGCGGCGGCTGCGCGGCGGTCAGCGCGGGGAACGTCGCCGGCAGTCCGAGGTAGCCGTCGTGCCGGGCGATTTCTTCGATCAAATCGATCTCGCGCTGAACGTCGACGCGGAACGACGGGACGATGACGGACCACGAGGCTCGAGGTTCGAGGATCGAGGGTCGAGGGTCGAGGGTCGCGGGTCGAGGGTCGAGGGTCGAGGGGCGAGGTTCGACCGTGAATCCCAGCGGCTGGAGCCGCGCGGGGACGTCCTCGTCCGCGACCGCGACGCCGAGCACGCGCTGGATCCGGGCGGCGCGCAGCTCGAGCGTCACCGCGGCGGGCGGCGCCGGATACTTGTCGATGATCGGGCCGAGCGGCTGCGCCGCGCCGATCTGCTGCAGCAGCGCCGCCGCGCGCGCGATCGCCGCCGGCGCGGCGTTCACGTCCGCGCCGCGCTCGAACCGCGTCGACGCCTCGGTCTTGAGGCCCAGCCGCTTGCTGGTCCGCCGCACGGACGCCGGCTTGAAGTAGGCGCTCTCCAGCACCATCAGCTTCGTCGACGCACCGATCTCCGACGTCGCGCCGCCCATCACGCCGCCGATCGCCTGCGCGCGCTCGGCGTCGGCGATGACGAGCATGTCGGGCTGCAGCTCGCGATCGATGCCATCCAGCGTGCGCAGCGTCTCGCCGGGCCGGGCGCGCCGGATCCGCAGCGCCCGCCCCGCCAGCGCGGCGTGGTCGAACGCGTGCGTCGGCTGGCCCATCTCGAGCATCACGTAATTGGTGACGTCGACGATCGGGCTGATGCTGCGGACGCCGCACGCCTCGAGCCGCTCGCGCATCCACGCCGGCGCGGCGCCGGAGGCGCGCACCTCGAAGACCTGCGCGCAATACCGCGGACACAGCTCGGGATCCTCGATCGCGATGTCGATCGGCTGCGGCTGCCCGGCCGGCGGCATCGTCCGATCCGGCAGCTGCAGCGGCAGGCCGTACGCGGCGGACGCCTCGCGCGCCAGCCCGATCACGCTCAGGCAGTCGGGACGGTTCGCGGTGATCTCGAAATCGATCACGCCGTCCTCGACCGAGGCGACCTCGAAGCCGCGCCGCGCCAGCGCGGCCGCAACCGCGTCCACGCCGTCGGTCACGCGGACCAGATCGGTGAGCCAGGAATAGGGCAGCTTCACAGCGGGAACTGCTCCAGGAAGCGCAGGTCGTTCTCGTAGAACAGGCGGATGTCTTCGATCCCCCACTTGAGCAGCGCCAGCCGCTCGATGCCGACGCCGAACGCGAAGCCGGTGTACTTCTCCGGGTCGTAGCCCACGGCTTCGAACACCGCGGGATGCACCATCCCGCTCCCGAGCACCTCAATCCATCCCGTCTGCTTGCACATCGCGCATCCGCCTTCGCCGGCGGCGCCGGCGCCCGGCTTCGGCGACACCGGCGTCGCCCGTCCGGTGCCGCCGCAGTTGGCGCAGCTGATGTCGAGCTCGCCGGACGGCTCGGTGTAGGGGAAGAAGCTGGGACGGAACCGCGTGCCGCGATCGGGGCCGAACAGCTCGTGCGCGAACGCGATCAGCGTGCCTTTCAGATCCGCGAGCGTCACGTCTTCACCGACCACGAGCCCTTCGACCTGCGAGAACATCGGCGAGTGGGTGAGGTCGAGGCCGTCGCGGCGGTAGACGCGGCCGGGCGCGATCAGCCGGATCGGCGGCTGGTGCGTCTCCATGTAGCGGATCTGCATCCCGGACGTGTGCGTCCGGAGCAGCGTCGCGGGCCTGCCCTGAGCGCCGCCGCCGGCCGGGTCGGACCGACCTGGCGCCGGCACCGGCGACGACACGTACAGCGTGTCCTGCATGTCGCGCGCGGGATGCTCCGGCGGCATGTTGAGCGCTTCGAAGTTGTGGTAGTCGTCTTCGAGTTCGGGCCCTTCGACGACGAGGAAGCCGAAGCGCTGGAAGATCTGCTCGACGCGCTCGCGCATCAGCGTCAGCGGATGGCGGTGGCCGACGAGCGGCGGACGGCCGGGGAGCGTGACGTCGACGGCGTCGATCGGCGGCCGCGTCGCCGCCGCTTCGGCCAGGCGCGCCTTGCAGAGCGCCTCGACGTGCTGCTTCAGCTCGTTCGCGGTCCGGCCGAGCGCCGGACGGATGTCGGCCGGCGCCGCCGCCACCTCTTTCAGGAAGGTGGAGATCAGCCCGTGCTTGCGCGACAGGTACTTGTCGTGGACGCCGCGCAGCTCCGCCTCCGTGTGCGCGGCCGCGAGATCCTGCTCGGCCTGTTGTCTGAGAGCGGCGATGTCCATCGTTTCGGGCAGTGTTTACGACAAGAGGCCAGGAGATCGGGAGAAACGCGTCTCCTGATCTCCTGACCTCCTGTGGTCGTGACCGGGGGCGGACTAGGCGCGCGCGGCCGGTTTCTTCGGCGCGGTCTTCGGCCGGGCGTCGGCGGCGGTCTTCGCCAGCCGCGCGAACGACGCGGGCGACGACACGGCGAGCTCGGCCAGGCTCTTGCGATCGAGCAGGTTGCCCGAGGCCTTCAGGCCGGCGATGAACTGCCCGTAGGTGAGGCCGTGCTCGCGCGCCGCGGCGTTGATCCGCTGGATCCACAGCGTGCGGAAGTCCCGCTTCTTGCGGCGGCGGCCGACGAACGCGTACTTCAGGGCGGTGTCGACCGACTCCTTGGCGGAGCGATAGAGCTTGCTCTTGGTCTGATAGAACCCTTTGGCACGGCTGAGCAGCTTCTTCCGCTTCGCGCGCCGGACGTTTCCACGTTTGACTCGAGGCATTGATGTAGTTCCGTCTGGTTAATAGGGGAGCATGCGGCGCAGCTTCGCCGTGTCCTGGTCCGACACCAGCGACGTGCCCTTCAGCTTGCGCTTGCGGCTGCGGGTCTTGCTGGTGAGGATGTGCGCCTTGAACGCGTTCCCGCGCTTGAACTTTCCCGACTTCGTCTTCTTGAAGCGCTTGGCCGCGCCCCGATGGCTCTTCAGTTTCGGCATGACTCAGCTACCTTCTACGCTCTCGACCTTGGGCGCCTTCGGCGCCGGCTTCTTCCCGCCCACCTTCTGCGACAGGATGGTGTGCATCTGGTTGCCTTCCTGCCGCGGCATGTTCTCCGGCGTCGCCACGTCGGCGAGGTCGTCGATCAACCGCTCCAGGATGCGCCGCCCGATCTCGGGGTGCGCCATTTCGCGGCCGCGGAAGAAAATCGTCGCCTTGACCTTGTCCCCGTCCGCGAGGAAGCGCTCGATGTGCTTCTTCTTGAACTGGTAGTCGTGCTCGTCGACCTTCGGGCGGAACTTGATTTCCTTGACCTCGATGATCTTCTGGTGCTTCTTCGCCGACCGCGCGCGCTTCTGTTCCTGGTACTGATAGCGCCCGAAGTCCATGATGCGGCAGACCGGCGGCACCGCCGTCGCGGCGATCTCCACGAGGTCGAGCCCCTTCTGCCGGGCAATCGCCATCGCCTGAGGCGGCGGCATGATCCCGAGCTGCGTCCCGTCCTCGTCGATGACGCGGACTTCGCGGACCCTGATGCGTTCGTTCACCCGCGTGCGATCGTCTCGGCGCGGACCTCGATCAAAAGCGATAACTACCTCCTGGGCAACCCTGTTACTTACGCAGCGGCGCCCGATTCGGGTTCCGCCTGCCCCTTGCCGGCGATTTCCGTCAGCGCCGTCTGCACGAACTCGTCGACGCGCTGCGCCCCCTGGTCCCCGCCGCTGCGGCTGCGCACCGACACCGTGCCTTCCGCCGCCTCGCGATCCCCCGCGACCAGCATGTAGGGGATCTTCTGCAGCTGAGCCTCGCGGATCTTATAATTAATCTTCTCCTGCCGGGCGTCCAGCTCCACCCGCAGGCCCGCCGCCGCCAGCCGATCCCGCACGCCCGCCGCATACGCCGCGTGGCGGTCCGCAATCGGCAGCACCGTCACCTGCACCGGCGCCAGCCACAGCGGGAACGCCCCCGCGTAGTGCTCGATCAGGATGCCGATGAACCGCTCGAAGCTGCCGAAGATCGCGCGGTGGATGACGATCGGCATGTGCTCGGCATTGTCCGCGCCGACGTACTTCAGGCCGAAGCGCTGCGGGATCTGGTAGTCGAGCTGGATCGTCGCGCACTGCCAGCGGCGGCCGAGCGCGTCCATGATGTCGAAGTCGATCTTCGGACCGTAGAACGCGCCGTCCTTCTCGTTCAACTCGTACGGCATCGCCGCCGCCGCGAGCGCCGCCTTGAGCTGCGCTTCCGCGTTGTCCCACGTCGCGACCTCGCCGAGGAACTCGTCCGGCCGGGTCGACAGCTTGGCGACGAAGGGCAGCCCGAAGTCGGCATACACCCGCTGCACCAGCCGGATCAGCCGCTCGACTTCCTCGCCGATCTGCTCCTGGGTCACGAAACAATGCGCGTCGTCCTGCGAGAACTGGCGCACCCGGGTGAGCCCGGCGAGCACGCCGGACGCCTCGTTGCGGTGCAGCGGCGTCTGCTCGTGGAAGCGCAGCGGCAGATCGCGGTAGCTCCGCACTTCGCTGCCGAAGACGAGCATGTGGCCGGGGCAGTTCATCGCCTTCACGCCCATCGGATCGCCGTCGCGGGACTCGACGAGGAACATGTTCTCGCGGTAATGCCCCCAGTGCCCGGACGTCTCCCACAGCGCCTTGTTGTAGATGAGCGGCGTCTTCACCTCGACGTAGCCGGAGGGAAACAGCACGCGGCGCATGTAATCCGCCAGCGTGTTGTAGAGCGTCGTCCCCTTGCCGAGCCAGAACGCGGCGCCGGGGGCCCACTGGTGGAACGTGAAGAGCCCGAGCTCCTTACCGACGCGGCGATGGTCGCGCTTCTTCGCCTCCTCGATGCGCTGCAGGTGCGCCTGGAGATCCTTGTCGCTGAAGAAGGCCGTGCCGTAGATCCGCTGCATCGGCGTCCCCTTCGCGTCACCTTTCCAGTACGCGTTGGACGTGTTGAGCAGCTTGAAGCCCTTCAGCCGGCTGGTCGACGGCACGTGCGGGCCGACGCAGAAATCGACGAACGTGTCGCGGTCCTTGATCGTGTAGACGGAGACCTCGGGCTGGCCGGCCGTCTTCTCCTCGATCAACTGCACCTTCAGCGGCTCGCCGCGCTGTTTGAAGAACGCGATCGCTTCCTCGCGCGGCCACAGCTGCCGTTCGTAGGGCAGATCCTGCGCGGCCATCTCCTTCATCTTCTTCTCGATCGCCTCGAGGTCCTCGGGCACGAACGGCCGCGGGACGACGAAGTCGTAGAAGAAGCCCTCGTCCGTCGCCGGACCGATGCCGCACTGGACGCCGGGGAAGAGATTCGTCACCGCCGCCGCCAGCAGGTGCGCCGTGCTGTGACGGTAGACGTGCATCGCGTCGCTGCCGCGGTCCGTGAGGATCTCGACCCGGGCATCCGCCGTGAGCGGGCAGGTGAGATCGACGGGCTTGCCGTCGACGATGGCGGCGATGGCGGCCTTGGCGAGGCGCGGAGAGATCCCGGCCGCGACGTCGGCAGGCGTACTGCCGGCGCTCACACGACGGACCGATCCGTCGGGCAGCGTGACTGAGATCTCACTCATGAACGTTATTCGTGGCCGTCCACCTTCGCGCTGGCGCTGCGGCGGACAACCTTCGCCTGGCGTGCCAACCGCAGCTCACGCTCAGGTTGGCGCGCGTGAGCGAAGGCTGGTAGGCGCGAGTGGAGTCGAACCACCGACCTCCTGCGTGTCAAGCAGGCGCTCTAACCACTGAGCTACGCGCCTATGTCCTGAAACACAGGCCCTTGCCGAAACCGCTATTGTAACAGAAGTTACCCGTTTTTCTGGATCCGGGCCACGGCGGCGTCGAGCACCGGGTCGGTGGCCGGTTTCTGCTGATCGAAGTCCACGTCGGGCTCGTCGACCGCCAGGTCGGGGGTGAGGCCGCGTCCCTGGATGATCTCGCCGCCGGGCGTGAGATAGCGCGCGTAGGTGAGCCACAGGCCGCGGCCGTCGGGCAGCCGCACCAGCTTTTGAATCCCGGCGCGTCCGAGCGTCCGCTCGCCGACGAGATCCGCGCGTGTGTTGCCGTCGAGCGCCGCGGCGAACAGCTCCGCCGCGCCGGAGGTGCCGGTGGTCACCAGGAGCGTGACCGGCAGCGCAATGGCGCCGTCGCCGGCCTTGGCGGCGATGGTTTCCTTGATCGACTCCTGCGATACTCTCGCGGGCGGTTCCGCCGCCGCCGGACGCGAGGTCTGCGGGTTCGACGGCGGCGGCGTCGCCTTCGGGTCGCGCCCGGCCACCATCGCCAGCGTGCCCGTCTTCACGAACAGGCGCGCCGCGTCGATGCCGCTCTCGAACGGCCCTTCCGCGGTGCGGCGCACGTCGACGATCAGGTGTTTCGCGCCGGCCTTCTGCAGCTCCGTCGCCTGGGCGCGGATTTTCGCCGTCGCGTCGGGACCGAACGCGGCGATGCGCAGGTAGCCGAGATCCCCGGGCAGCATGCGGCCGGTGACGATCGCGCCGGGCGTCTTCTCGCGCACCAGTTCGATCTGCCGCGGCTCCGCGGCGTTGCCGCGGATGATCGTCAGCGTCACCTTGGTGCCGGGCGCGCCGCGCAGCATCCGCATGCCCTCGAACACCGACATGTCGCGCGCCGGCCTGCCGTCGATGGCGCGGACGTAATCGCCGGTCTGCAATCCGGCCTTCGCCGCCGGCGACTCGTCGCGCGCGGCGATCACGCGCAAGTAGTACTGACGGGTCAGCTCGACGCCGACGTCGCCGGCGGCGGGCTTCTCGCCCGGATCCACCAGCTTGACCTGCGCCGCGGTGAGATACGCGCTGTCGGGATCGAGGCCGTCCGCGAGACCGCGCATCGCCCCTTCCATGACGCGATCGACCTTCGCCTCCTCGACGTAGTTGTTGAGGATCAGCGAGACGACGTCTTCGAAGATGCGGAGATGCTGGAACGTCTGGTCGCCGCCGGACGCCTTGCCCATCATGCCGCCGAACACGATGAAGGCGACGAGCGGCGTCGAGATCAGCAGGACGGAGAGTCGCGTGCGGGTAGTCATCGCTTCAGCCATTGTAGGGGATCGACGGGCCTGCCGTCGACGCGAAGCTCGAAGTAGATCGAGGGGTTCCCGGCCGGGTTTCGCCCGGCGGTCCCGACGGTCGTCCCGGCCTCGACCCGGTCACCTTTCTTGACGACGGTGGTGGCGAGGTGGCCGTAGAGCGAGTAGGCCCCGTCGGCATGCTCGACAATGACCAGGTTGGCATAGCCACTGAAGAGGTCGGCATACGCCACGGTCCCGCTATGGACGGCATTGACCGGCTGCCCCTCCGGCAGCGACAGCTCGATGCCGTTCCGGACCGGGGGGCCTGCCGTGTTGGGAGGCTGCCGGCCGAAGCGCGCCGACACGACACCCTCGGCCGGCCAGGGCAGCGTGCCCTGGAACGGACGTAGCGGCAGGTTCGGCGCGGTAGCGGGACGGCCGGCCGCGGCGGCGGCGAGCGTCGCCTGGATCTTCTGCTGCGCGTCCTGCAGCTCGCCGGCGAGCTGCGCGTTGAGATCGCGGCGCTCGTCGATCGATCGCACGAGGGTGGCGCGGGCAGCCACGGCGCGTTCGATTCCGGCGGCCGCGTCGCGGGCGCGGCGCTGCAGGATCGTCAGCTCCCTGGCGCGCGCCTCGAGCGCCGTGCGCTCCGCCGCCAGCGCCGCGAGGGTGCGTCGGTGTTCCTCGACGCGATCGCGATCGATGCGGTTCAGCGCCGCGGCGGTGCGGTACGCGCGGCCGACTTCGCGCAGGTTGTTGACGTCGAGCAGCAGGCGCCAGTAGCCGGCGCGCCCCATCTTGTACAAGTGCACCAGGCGCGCTTCGACGTCCGGCCGCTGCCGGTCGGCTTCCCCCTGGAGCTCGGCGGCGCGCCGGGTCGCGGCGGCGAGCTTGTCCTGGACGCCGCGCGAATCGCGCTCGATGGCCGCCAGCTCCTCGACCTTGATCGCGCGATCGACCTCGAGCTTGCGGAGTTCCGCGAGCACGCCGCGCTCCTGGCTGGCGAGCCGCTCGGATTCCTTCTGCAGCGCGGCCAGCCGCTCCGCGGCGCGCCGCGCGAGCGCTTCGGTCTGGGATCGGTCGGGGGTCTGGGCTCCCAGCCCCAGACCGAGCAGCAGGGTGATGCCGGCGGTCAGGATCTTCCGGCTGAAGCCGGACGCTGCCGGACGATCCTCAGAACAGCGGCTTGCCATCCACATCCCCAGGGATCGAGACGCCGAAATATTTCAGGACCGTCGGCGCGAGATCGATGATCCGCGGCGAGGTCGAGGTGATCGGGAGGGCGCTCACCAGGATGCCCGAGGTGATCGCGAAGTCGTAGCCGCCATGGTCCGCGCTCCACTTCCGATCGTTCTTGTAGACGATGCCGGGAGGGGAGCCGCCGAGCGTGGTCTGCCAGGACACGCGGTAGCCCTCGTGCATGCCGACCTGCAGCTCCGAGGCGTTGTGCAGGTAGGGGCCGGTATAGATGTCGTCACGCTTGTAGACGGCGCGCACGATCGGCGTGCCGCCGTCCGGATCGGTCATGGTGAGCAGCCGCGCGCTCAGCTCGTCGGCGAGCGCCGCCGCCTCCGCGCCGGGGCTCACGATGCCCTGCGACTCGCGGCCGCGCAGATTGAAGTAGATCTGGCCGATGCCCATGGCGTAGGCGCGGGTCTTCGACCAGTCGACGTTCTCCCAGAAGGTGCCGCCGCCGAAGAGGTCCGCCAGTTTCTTATCGGCGCTCTGCCCCTTCATCACCATGTAGCCGTGCTGCACCAGGAAGGTGTTGAGATTCACCGCCTTGCGCCACGAGTGGAAGCCGTGGTCCGAGACGATCACCACCGGCACGTCGGCGCCGACGCGCTTCACCACTTCGCCCACGAAGTCGTCGGCGCGGCGGTAGACGCGCTCGATCGAGTCGCCGAACCGGGCCGCGAGCGCGGCGTCGTACAACGGATGCTTCGGATCGATCAGCCGCCACATCATGTGCTGGACGCGGTCGGTCGACTCGATGACGCCGATCAGCAGATCCCAGTCGCTGGCGCCGAGCCGGTGCAGGATCACCTTGGCGCGGTCGTCGAAGGCGACCATGAGGTCGTCCATGAACGTCTTCTCGTCCATGCGCCCTTCGTTCAGCGCCCAGGTCGCCTCCGCCCATCCCAGCGTCCGGAAATTGCCGACCCCCTTCCGCAGATCGGCGGCGAACGCCGGCGGCGACGAGATCGGCACCGGCGGATTCTCCGGTTTGAAGTTCACCGGCGAGACGTAGAGCTGCAGCTCGCTGCCGGCGTTCATCAGCAGCATCTGCACCATGCCCTGCAGCCGGACGACGAAGTTCACCTTGAAGGTGAGGTCGATCCACGGCGTCCACCTGCCCGGCTCGAGCGCGATGGTCTGTCCGTCGATGGCGAGCGACGCGTTCTTCGCCGCGCGGTTCCACTGGATCGTGAACGGCACGCGCACGTCCTGCACCGCCTGCAGCTCGGCCAGCTGCGTGCGATCCGCTTCGCTGAGCGTCGCCCCCTTGCGGCGGATCGCTTCGATCTTCTGCCGGACGATCGGGCTGGGCGGCCCGTCCAGCTCGCTGGCTGCGGTGTCTCCCTCGAAGACCAGGCGCTTCAGGATGCCGCCCATCTCCGTGTTGCCTTCCTCGTACCGGCTCAGATCCGTCGCGTAGTACGAGAAGGTGCCCATCGTGCCGCGGATGTCCGGCAGCGGCAGGCCCGAGAGCATGAAGCCGTGCGGCACCTCTTCGGGCGGGAACGTCACCGGCACGGTGAGGATGTCGGACCGCACGCCGGCCTGGCCGGCGGTCACCCAGAAGGAGGTTCCGCCGCGCGTCGAATCGACCTTCGGCTTCGAGACCGGGAAGTAGTTGAACAGGAACTTCGGCGGCGTGCGCGTCACCATCCCGAGATCCGGCAGGTAGGTCGTGGTGTCGCGCACCAGGAAGTCGTAGATGTTGTGCTTGCCGGCGTTCACGCCGGTCGCGAACGAGGCCCACGCCGTCGGCGACTCGGGCGAATGCGTCGTCTGCAGCGGCGCGAAGCCGCCGCGCTTTGCCAGCGCGGCGATGTGCGGCATCTTGCCCTCGGCGAGGTAGCGCTGCAGCAGCGCCGGGTCCATGCCGTCGAACCCGAGAATCACCATCTTCTTGTCGACTCTGGACGGGCCGCGCGCCGCGCCGCCCGAACAGGCGGCGGTGCACAGCGCGGAGGCCGCAGCGGCGATCGCGAGCGCCTTCATCCAGTTGCACATGGGGATGCGGCGAATTATAACCCTCGCCATGGAGCCATGGCTTCGCGACATTCGGCTGGCGTGGCGCCGGCTGCGGCTGGCGCCCGGGTTCACCTGCTTCGCGATCGCCTCGCTCGCGGTGGGGATTGGCGTATCGAGCGCGATCTATGCGGCGGTGCGCACGCTGTTCTGGATGCCGATGGGGATCCCCGCGCCCGAGCGCACGTTGTCGTGGACCGCAGCGGGACGTTCGACTCCCTCGATCTCCTGGCCGGACTTTCTCGACATCCGCGCGCAGCAGTCGAGCTTCTCCTCGATCGGCGCGGCGCGGCGCATGGTGGCGGCGATCTCGATCGGCAGCACCGTCGAGACGGTGTTCGGCGAGAGCGTCAGCGGCGAGTATTTCGCGACCCTCGGTCTGGCCGCGCGGCATGGACGTCTGCTGCAGGCGCAGGACGAGGCAGACGCGGCGCGGGTCGCGGTCGTCTCCGAATCGTTCTGGCGTTCCCGGCTCGGGGCCGACCCGGCCGCGGTCGGCCGGCTGTTCACGCTCGGCGGAGAGACGTTCGAACTGGTCGGCGTGGTTCGCGGCACCTTTCACGGCGTGCACCTGATGCTGCCGGCGTCCATCTGGATTCCGGAGGTCAGCGTGCCCGACAAGGCTGGCACCGGCTGGGCCGCGCGGCAGCGGCGCGATCGGAACCTCCGCTCGATCGCGGTCTGGGGCCGGTTGAAACCCGGCGTGACGGCCGCACAGGCGTCCGCCGAAGCGGCGGTCATCGGGCAGCGGCTCGACGCCGCGTACCCGCCATCGCCGGGCTCGACCCCGTACGGCGCGGTGCCGCGCCGCGTCTGGACCGTGCGCGACGGCACGCAAGCCGCGGAGGCCGACCGGATCGACGTCCTCGGCGGCGCCATCCTGTTTGCCGTCGCGATGGTCCTGCTCATCGCGTGCACCAACCTCGCGAACCTGTCGCTGGCAAAGGGCACGTCGCGCATGCACGAGATCGCGGTACGCACCGCGCTCGGCGCGTCGCGCGGCCGTCTCGTCCGCGAGCACCTGCTCGAGAGCGGTCTGGTGACGCTGGCCGGCGGCGCCCTCGGTCTCGTCCTGCTCGTCGTGTTGACGCGCGCGTTCGAGACCGACCTGCCCATTGCCCAGAACGTCGTCATCCACTTCACGCCCGAGATCAGCGGCCCCGTGCTCCTCGCCTCGGCCGTAGCGACGATGCTCGCGCTGTTCGTTTTCGGCGTCTGGCCCGCGCTGCAATCCACGCGGGACGACGTTCGCGGCAGGCTTGGCGCCGGCGGCGCGGCCACCCCGGCGCGGTGGCGCCTGCATCGCACGCTCGTGGCCTGGCAGGTGAGCGGCTCGGTCGCGATGGTGCTCGTCGCCGCGATGTGCGTGAAAGTGGTCAGCTGGGCCGGCAGCCTCGACGCCGGCATCGACTACCGGCGCCTCGCGCTGGCGCAAGTGGACTTCGCGTTGAACGGCCGTGACCCGGCACGCGCCCGGGCGATCGTCGACGACATCCTGGCGAGCGTGCGTGCTCAGCCCGGCGTCGAGCGCGCGGCCGCATCGTCCGGGCTGCCGTTCGGCATGATGCCGCCGTCGGTCTACATCACGCCCATCGAAGAGCCGTTCACCGCGACGCGGGACGTCGGCCACTACACGTACCGGATCGCGGCGACGCCGGACGTTCTGGCGACGCTCGGGATGCGCCTCGTCCGCGGCCGCGGCTTCACCGACCGCGACGATGCGCAGGCGCCGCGCGTCGCCATCGTGAGCGAGGGAGTGGCGCGGGAGGTATTCAATACGATCGATGTGGTGGGTCGAACGGTGATGCTGCACCCGTGGCGCAGAATTCTCAACGACAGGATCGCGCCGGCGGTCCACACCATCGTGGGCGTTTCTGCTGATACGGACACGTTCAGGCTGACGCGCCGCGGCAATCCGCCGCTGTTCGTGCCGCTCGCGCAGCACTACGACCCGGGCATTGCGATCAGCGTACGGAGCGCGAACCCCTCGGCCGCCGTCGGCGCGCTGCGCGCCGCGATCAGACGTGTCGATCCCGAGCTCGCGCTGATGGCGATCGGGACGGGTCCGCGGTTGCTGGAAGGGCCGTTTCTCCTGCTGCGGATCGTCGGTGGTCTGGCGGCCGCGCTCGGGGGCGTGGCGCTGCTGCTGGCGATGGCCGGGCTCTATGGCGTGCTGGCGCACGTCGTCGCGCGCCGGACGCGAGAGATCGGCATCCGCATCGCGATCGGCGCGAACCGGGGCGCGATCTTCCGTCTGATCCTGCGCGATGGCTTCCGTCCCGTGCTCAAGGGACTCGTCATCGGGCTCGTATTCGGCGTCCTGATCCGCGTCGCGCTGAAGGCCACCATCGTCACGACGCTGAGCCCGATCGATCCTGGACTGTTCGTCATGGTGCCGGTTCCGTTCGCGCTCGCCGCGCTCCTGGCCTGCTGCGTCCCGGCGTCGCGAGCGGCGCGCGTCGAGCCGAACGTGGCGCTCCGGGACCTCTAGGCGCGACGTGGTACGCTCGACCTCGTGCGGGTGCTCGGGATCGATTACGGCGAGCGGCGGATTGGGCTTGCGTTGTCGGACGCGACCGGGCTCCTCGCCTCACCGTGGAAGCGGCTCCAGAACGATGCCAACCTCGGCGCCGCCGTGCAGCGGCTGGCGGCGGAGATCCGGACATTACAGTCGGAGGACGGGCTCGACGCTATTGTCATCGGACTGCCCCGGCGGTTGAACGGCGAACCGAACGATCAGACCGCGCGGGTGCGGAAACTCGCCGAAATGCTGGCGGCGGCGGTCACGGTACCGATTTCGCTTCAGGACGAGCGGTTGACGAGTCACGAGGCCGACGAACTGCTGGCCGCGCGCGAGCGCGACTGGCGCAAACGGAAGGACCAGCTCGACGCGATGGCTGCCGCGCTCATCCTGCAGGATTTTCTCGACGGCCGGCCACGCCCGTGAAGAAGCTCATCCTCGCGCTCTTCATCCTGCTCACCATCTGCGCCGCGGCCGGCGCGTGGTTCTACTTCAACATCGACCGGCCGTACAAGGGCTACGCTGCGGCGGAGCAGTTCGTCGAGATCCCGCAGGGGGCCGGCTCGGCCACCATCGCCCGCCGTCTCGCCGACGCCGGTGTCGTCCAGGACGTGTCGCGGTTCCGCATCGCGCTGTGGGTGACGGGGCAGGGGCGGCGCCTGCAGGCGGGGGAGTACCGGTTCGATCGGCCGATGTCGCCGCGCGAGGTGATCGACAAGATCGCCCGCGGCGACGTGGTCGTGACGCCGCTGACGTTCCGCGAAGGGCTGACGATCCGCCAGATGGCGGCGCTGTTCGAGAGCAAGGGGTTTGGCGACGCGCGCGAGTTCATTGCCGCGAGTTCGCGCGGCGAGCTGGTGCAGGACCTCGATCCGGCGGCGAAGGATCTGGAAGGCTACCTGTTCCCCGACACCTACACGCTGCCGCGCCGCGCGACCGCCGAGCAGCTGGTGACGCGGATGGTGGCCGGCTTCCGCAAGGCGTTGACGCCGGACATCGTCGACGCGGCGGCGGCCAGGGGGCTGTCGCTGCGGCAGCTGGTGACGCTGGCGTCGATTGTCGAGAAGGAGACGGGGAACCAGGACGAACGGCCGCTGGTCGCGGCGGTGTATGCCAACCGGCTGAAGATCGGCATGGGCCTGCAGTGCGATCCGACCGTCATCTACGCGCTGGAGCGCGCCGGCCGGTACGACGGCAATCTCACGCGCGCGGATCTGCAGTTCGACTCTCCGTACAACACGTATCGCTACGCGGGGCTGCCGCCGGGCCCGATCGCGTCGCCCGGCCGCGCCTCGCTGGCGGCCGCCGCCTCGCCGGCCCCGGTGCCGTATCTGTATTTCGTGAGCAAGAACGACGGGTCCCACGCGTTTGCCGAGACGCTGGAGGAGCACAACCGCAACGTGCACCAGTATCAGGTGCAGTACTTCCGCGACCTCCGACGTCGGGGGTCCGGTCTGTAAAGCGGCCGTCCCCGCGGGCCAGGTCTGCAAACGGGCGCACCCGGGGGTCAGGTCTGCAAACCGGCGCACCCGGGGGTCAGGTCTGCAAACGGGCGCACCGGGGGTCAGGTCTGCAAACGGGCGCACCGGGGGTCAGGTCTGCAAACGGGCGCACCGGGGGTCAGGTCTGCAGACGGGCGCACCGGGGGTCAGGTCTGCAGACGGGC
>DASSPH010000014.1 GCA_035699745.1 Vicinamibacterales bacterium | reverse complement strand
GGGGCGGGTGGGTGAACGCACCGGCTGCGCGGGTGGTTGCGACGCCGTCTGGGCATTGAGCAGTGCGAAACCGGCGGCGGTGACGAGGCTGAGAGCGAAAAAGTGGCGTCGCATCGGCACACTCTAATACAAGATCGCGAGACACTCGGCGCCCGGCGGCGTATCATTGCCTCCGCCATGCGCGGCCTCATCGTCTCGCTCGCTGTCACGCCGTGGCTGACGCTCGCGGCCGGCGGCGTGGTGGCTCGAATCCAACGGGAAGGAATATCGCGGCCGCCGCACTGACGGCACGTACTTTCGTCGGCGTGTTCAACGAAACGGTGCGCTACGACGGCGTGACGCGTGACGCGGCCGGGATCCTCGACCGCGTCATCGACTCGCTCTGCTGGCGAACCCGCTAGAACCGGAAACCGATCCCGACCCGCACCTGGTTCACCTTGTACGGATTGCCCGCATTCAGCGCCGAGGTGATCGCGTTGCCGGACGAGATCTGCTTGTAGCGGTAGCCGAAGTCCACCGACACCGGTCCGCCCTGCAGGACGACACCGGCGCCCGCTCCGAGCATCGGCTCCGTGCGATTGAGCGCGTTCAGCGCCGTGTTGACGACCGCGCCGGCGGTGCCGCCGATGCCGGAGATTCCGGCGTTCAGCCGCGCGAAGCCCGCGGTCGCTTCCGCATAGGGGCGGACCGCCGAGTGCGGCGACGCGATGAAGCGGACGCCGCCTTCACCGTAGAACGCCGAGACGCTGACGCCGACGTCGGTGAAGTCGAGCAGATCGAACAGCGGCGACGAGATGTCCGCGAGGCGCCCTGCTTCGCCGACCAGCTGAATGTGATCGGTCAGCCCGACACCGACGCGGCCGCCGAACGTCGGCGACGCGGCGCTGCCGAACGTCGAGGTGCCGACGGTGAGCCCGCCGAAGCCCTGGATGTCGTTGTTGCCCGACTGCGCGTGGGCCGCCGCGGGCCATACGAGCAGAGCGGCGCCGAGAAGCATCAGTTTTCGCATGAGTGCAGACACTCCCTTCTTGCTGCCTCACGATTCAGCAACGGGGGTGCCACGCAGGTTCTGCGAAAAACAGGCCGGAAAAGGCGCGCCTGCGCCGGCGGCCGCTGGCAGGTGGCCTCTGCGGATGACAGCCCGGCGGTTGGCCGTCTGGGAACTGGGAGTTGGCTCGGTTCCGCGTCAAGGCAGCGGTCGCATCTCCTGGATCGAGACGGCCAGCGCCGCGTGCAGCCAGCGCGTCGGAAACTCGCCGGGGATGTAGAGCTCCGGCCGGGTGTTCTCGTCCGCGACCTCGACGAGGACCCATCCGTCGCCGCGCTTGCTCTTGATCACGAACGTCTGCGGCGGGCCGCCGCCCGGCCAGGTGAACGCATAGCGCTTCCCGACGGTGAGGAACGCCGGCGTCGCCAGATGGATCGAGGTGCCGGCGGCAAGCGTGACTTCCTCGGGCGTGGAGGCGCGGACCGCCGGTGCGCGCAGCGCCACCAGCGCGACGGCGGCAAGCGTCATCGCGAAACCGAACGCGACGAGACGGGCGAACGGACGAGGGGCTGCCATGAAGGATCTCTCCTTCAGGCGCTGGCAGTATTCAGACTATCCCAGCAGCGTCCTGGTTGGGAACTGGCCCGGTTCTGCGATCGCCAGCCGGATTCCTGAAAGCTCGAGCGACGCCGCGTACTCGATGTGCAGTACGCGCCGCGGTCGTTCGCCGGTGGCCTTCGAAGACGCGTGGATGACCAGCGGGCGCATCGCGATCACGCCGCCACAGGCACAGATGCAGTCGACAGGCGCGATCGTTCTCGCCAGCCGCTGCACCTCGATGTCGTGGAGGACACCGCGGTCGTGGGTCGAGGGCAACACGCGCAGAGGGCCGTTGGCCAGCGTCGAGTCGTCCAGATGAACGCGAAGCGCCACAACCTGCTCCAGCGCCGCACCGGGCGCGATCGCATAGAGCTGCCCTGCCTTCGTGGACCACGGCCCCCACTCTGGATCGTCGGTGCGCGCCATCACCGGCAACGATAGATCCTGGTGCCACGCAACAAGCCAATTCGACGCTGGTGACTTGTCAAAGAGCGTGGCGCGGAATGGGGTCGCAGCGGCGCCGACGTACGGCTGGGCGAGATGGTGGAGCCGGGGATCATCGGCGAGGACGCGCACCGCGGGAACGCTGAGGACGTTCGGGCTCCGGCGCGGCTGCGCGCGAGCGCTGCCCTCTCCAACTCGACGCCGAGTTGACGCATCTCTTCGACAGCGAACACCTGAGGATGCACGGAGAAGCCGCGGGGCGCCGTCATCGCTTTCGCAACTCCCCGAGTGGGGCAATCACAAGGCCTGCTTGCGTGCAGGTCCAGTGGCCGTCGACGAGCCAGAGCGGGTGGTTCGGGTGGTGCGGGCAGGCTGGCCAGGTGACGTCGATGAACTCGTCATGGAGGCGCTGCTGCACGGTCTCGACGACGCGGTTCCTATAAGCATCGCTCCCGCACAACAGGCGCGCACGCGCCGCGGCGTCGACGATCAGATCATGGCAGTCCGTCGCGACCGTGGCCGCCACGTCTCGATCGAGCAGCTCGACGATCCGTCGTTCGTCGGCATCCGAGATGCCTTCTCCGCTCTTCATTGCCCTCCGCGTCGCGGCACAGTTCCGACGCTACGTTCGATCGTCTCTGCGCGAACACGGAGCAGCGTATCGCGCCGGCATGGGAGTACGCAGCCTCTGCGATCCGCGCCGCTGCGCCGGTGCGCAAGGAACGCGCGACTGCGGATGCAAATGCGAACGCTGGTGCGAATTCTGGAACAATTTCGCGGGAACCACCTTGGCAGCCGGACTGCAAGAGCGCTGACGCCGACGGTCATCACTCGCCCACTCGCCCCGGGGCGAGTGATACCCCGGCAATCCGTCATGACTGACAAGTACTCGATATTCGCCGAGTTGAGCGACGACGCACTTCTGAACCGTCTGAGCGCTCTTGTGGCGCGCGAGCGGGAGGCGACGGCCGAACTGGTCGCCGCGCTGGTGGAGACGGAACGGCGCAGGCTGTACCTTCCCATGGGTTTCTCCTCGCTCTTCGTGTACTGCACGGCGGTCCTCCATCTGTCCGAGCACGCCGCCTACAACCGGATCGCAGCGGCCCGTGCGGCTTCTCGCTTCCCTGCCATCATCGACCGGCTTGGCGAAGGGTCGCTTACGCTCTCGACGATTCGGCTGCTCGCACCTGTGCTCACATCGGCCAACCAGACGCGAATGCTGGAGGCGGCGCACGAAAAGAGCAAACGCGAGGTCGAGCTGCTCGTCGCTGCCGAGCGACCGCGGCCTGACGTGCCGACGCTCGTCTCGGCGATCCCCTCGTCGCCGGGTCGTTTCGTCTTTCAGTTCACTGCGTCCTGCGAGTTTCACGCCAAGCTCCGGCGCGCTGAGGCGCTCATGCGCCACACCTTCCCGGATGCCGATCCGGCGAAGATCCTGGAACGGGCGCTCGATCTGTTGTTGGCGTCTCTCGAGAAACACAAGCTGGCCTCAACGGAGCGGCCGCGAGCACTCGTCCCGCAGCCGGCACGCACTCGCCATATCCCCGCAGCCGTCAAACGCGAAGTCTGGAAACGTGACAACGGTCGTTGCGCCTTCGTCGGCACGTCCGGCCGGTGCGGCGAAGAAGCCTTTCTCGAATACCACCACGTCGTCCCCTTCGCCGACGGAGGATCGGCAACGACCGGGAACATCGAGCTGCGGTGCCGGGCCCACAACACCTATGAGGCTGACCGGATCTTCGTGCCCCCGCTGGAGTGAGAGGAGCGAGAGATGTTGATCAAGATCCACGGCGGCACCCGCGTTCAGGAAGCGCAGAATCTCTGCGAACGGTGCCGTTGCGCACGCATCGTTCGTGGCCGGCGGCTCGACGAAGAGATCGTCTTCTGCAGCGCGATGGCGATGGAAGCCGTGCGCATCGATTTCAAAGTCACGTCGTGCACGGACTACGTCGACGCGACGACGCCGTCTTATCAGGAGCTGGTGGAGAAAGCGTGGATCCTGGCGCCGAAGACGAAGCGACGTCCTGCCGGGTTCGTGCGCGGCTCCGACCTCGAACCCGAGGAACTGATGCACTTCCTACGGGAACCCGGCCGCCGCGAGTGAGCGCGGAGCGCACGTAGCGGACATCAGCCGTCCGTCAGCAGCCCTCGGCGGGGAGCTGGGCGTTGGGCGTTGGGCGTTGGGAGTTGACGCGACTCAGCTACACGCCTTGCACTTGCCGTTGTTCTTCGCACCCAGCTTCACCAGGAGCGCGATCGCCTCGGGATACGGCTCGATGCGCGAGACCGGACTGTTCGCCATGTCGGCGGTGGTTTCGCCGGCGCGGTTCACCGCCTTCACGTCGGCCCCTTTCGACACCAGGTACTCGATCATCGGCACGTCGCCGCGGGCCGCGGCATGGTGCAGCGCCGTGTTGCCTTCGTGGTCGCGGCCGTTGACGTCGGCGTGCAGCTCCTCGACGAGATACGTCACCGCCGGCAGGAACCCGCCGGGCGCGGTGCGATGCGAGTTGCCGGCGAACCCCTCGCCATAGCCCGACCCCGCGGCTGCCTGCAGCGGCGGAATGCCCGGGCCGGCAATCGGGACCGGCGGCAGCCCGGAGATGTCTTCGATCGTCTCGCGGCCGGCGGCGTCGCCGGTGCGCGGCCGGCCGGCCGGCTTGATCGTGGGGACGTTCGGATCCGCGCCGTTTGCGACGAGCAGCTTCATCGCCTCGACGTCGGCGGCATACGCGGCGCGCCAGAACGGCGTCGCGCCGATCTCGTCGACGCCGAGCAGCGGGAAGTTGTATTCCTGGTACCAGACCTTCTTGGTGAGACGGACGTTGGGATCGACGCCCTTCTCCAGCAGCTTCTTCATCAGCTCGAGATAGGTCAGCTTCTGCTGCAGGTACGTCCGCGGCTGGGGATAGAGCGCGCGCGGCGCCCACTGCACGTTGAGCGCGGCGTAGAGCGGAGTCACGCCGTTGTCGCTGGCGAGCGACGGATTGGCGCCGCGCTCGAGCAGCGCCGCCGCGAGATCGAAGTGCCCGTTGATGACGGCGAGCAACAGCGGCGAGGTGCCGTCGCCGCCCGTCGGCTGGTCGATCGGCGCGCCGGCGTCGAGCAGCGCCAGGGCGCTGGCCGCATCCCCTTGGCGGACGGCGAACAACAGCGCCGTGAGCCCGCCCTGGCCGTTGATCAACTCGGCATAGGTGTAGGGGCGCGACACGCCGGCGATGCCGGCGGCTGCGCCGCGGCCGCCGCCGCGTCGGCCGCCCTGCGCGGCGTTCGCCGGTGCGCTGCTCTGCGCGTCCCCCTGGCCGGGGGCGCCCGGCGCAGGCGCGCCTGACGGCGCGGGCATCGCCGGCGTCGCCGCCTGGCGGCCTCCCGGCGCCGGCACCGGTGTCGATCCGGGCGCCTGGCCTGCGTTCGTCGAAGGAGCCGGCGCCGAGCCTGTCGAGGGGCCCTGCCCCGAGCCTGTCGAGGGACGACCGGCGCGTCCCGCCGCGACCGCGGCAAGGTACGCTTCCTCCTCGGGACTTGGCGGTGCGGCGCGCAGGCTCACCACCTTGGTGGCGATGTTGATGTCCGCCTTCGCCGCGATCAGGGCGCGGACGACGTCGGCGCGCCGGTTCGCGGCGGCGAACATCAGCGCCGTCTCACCGCGGGTCGGTTCCGCGGCGTTCACCTCCGCGCCGTGCTTGATCAAGGCGTCGACGGCGGGCACCTGCCCCGCCGCGCTCGCCAGCATCAGCGCGGTCACCCCGGCGCTGGTCGCCGTCTTCACGTCCGCGCCGGCGGCGGCGAGCGCCTCGATGACCTCCGCGTGCCCGTTCTGGCTCGCCAGCAGCAGCGGCGTATAGCCGCCGAGCCTCGTCGCCGCGCGCACGTGTCCGCCGGCGGCGAGCAGCATGCGCACCATCTCGAGATCGCCGCGCCGCGCCGCCCAGTGCAGCGCGGTCATGCCGTCCCCCTGCGCGGCGTTCACGTCCTCGCCGGCGGTCAGCAGGGCGCGCACCGCGCGGACGTCGGCGCTCATCGCCGCGTCGGCGACCCTCGCCCCGTCGGCCGAGACGTGGATCGACATCGCGGCGCACGCCGCGAACGCGGCGGCCCGCGCGAGACCTCTCAATCGCATCGCCAACCTCAGACGGGTGTCTGTACTTCGTTCAGGTCCATCACCCCGGTGCTGTCGCCGAACGCCGCCATGTCGTCGAGGCCGAGGCCGTGGAGCATCCCGAGCATCGCGTTGGCCATCGGCGTGCCGTCGGCCGCCTTCAGGTGCAGGTTCCCCTTCAGCATGCCGTTGGCGCGGCCGGCGAGGAACAGCGGGCAGCGCTTGTGGTTGTGGGTGTTCGAATTGCCCATCGGCGATCCGTAGATCACGAGGGTCTTGTCGAGCAGGGTCTGATCCCCCTCGTGAATGCTCTTCAGCTTCTCGAGGAAGTACGGCACCAGGCCGACGTGGTACTTGTTGATCTGCGCGAACTGCGCCACGCGCTGCTCGTTCTCGCCGTGGTGCGACGCCGGATGGAACGGCAGCGGCGCGCCGCTCTCCGGATAGACGCGCGCGGACCCGTCGCGACCGAGCTTGAAGGAGAACACGCGGGTGATGTCGGCCGCGAAGGCGATCGCCTGCAGGTCGTACATCAGCTTGACGTGCTCGCTGAACGAGTCCGGCACGCCCATCGGCGCCCCCGGCAGATCGCGCGGCTCGCCGCTCGAGTTGTAGGACTCGACGCGCTGAATGCGGCGCTCGATCTCGCGCACCTCGGTGAGGTACTGATCGAGCCGGCGGCGGTCCGCCGGGCCGAGCCCCTTCGTGATCCGCGCCACTTCGGCGGTGACCCAGTCGAGAATGCTGCGATCGGTGCGCCGGTTGGCGGCGCGCTCCGCCGGCGTCGCGCCGACGCCGAACAGCTGATCGAACGCCGCGCGCGGATCTCTGATCATCGGCAGCGGTTCGCTCGGGGTCGCCCAGCTGATGGTGTCGGTGTAGACGCAGGCGTAGCCGTAGGCGCAGCCGCCGGCCTGATCCACGTTCTCGATGCAGAGCTGCATCGAGGGAATCGGGGTGTCCTGCCCGAACCGCCTGGCGTACATCTGATCCATCGAGATCCCGACGCGCACGTCTGAGCCCTCGGTCTGCTTCGGGTGCATCTGCGTCAGGAACACCGCGCTCGAGCGGAAGTGATCGCCGCCGATCTCCGGCGTCGTGATCGCTTCCGCCCCCTTGCAGTCGGTGTTGCTGATGATCGTCAGGTAATCGCGGAACGGCTCGAGCGGCGAGAGGCTGCTCGGCGAGAGATCGAAGGCGCGCCCGACCGCCGCCGGCGACCACAGGTGCTTCGCCAGGCCGATCTGCGTGCTGCCGGCGGCGCCGTGCACCTGTTCGATGCACGCCAGCCGCGTCTTCCCCGCGGCCGCGGTCCTGGCGAGCGCGGTGCGCGCCGGCACCATCGCGTCGAGGAACGGCAGCGCGATCGTCGCCCCCATGCCGCGCAGAACCCGGCGCCGCGAGATGTGCCTTTTCTCCAGATACATGTCTGTCCTCAGTGCCTGGCGTTGCGGTTGACGGCGGCCGCGGAATCGACGGTGACGTTGTCCGGCATCCGGCTCATGCGGAAGGCGGAACTCTTCACGATGCCGGCGACGAACGACGAGAAGCGATGGCGATCGCGCGCCGCGTCGCGGACGATCCGCCGCACCACCGGCATGTCGAAGTACTCGAGCCGCCGCCCGAGGCTGTAGGCCATCAGGTTCTCGGTGAAGGTGCGCAGCACGACGTCCTTGTGGCGGATCATCGCGGCGCGGAGGCCGGTCGGTCCGCTCAACACCGTGCCGTCGTACAGCGTGCCGGACGCGTCGATCGGAGTGCCGCCGTCGCGGATCCGCCACATGCCGATGACGTCGAAGTTCTCCAGCGCCAGCCCGATCGGATCGATGACGCGGTGGCACGACTGGCACGCCGGCTTGCTGCGGTGCTCTTCCATCCGCTCGCGCACGGACAGCAGCCGCGATCCGTGCGAGTCTTTCGTCTCTTCGAGCGCCGGGATGTTCGGCGGCGGCGGCGGCGGCGCCATCCCGATCAGCACCTCCAGCACCCATTTGCCGCGCAGCACCGGCGACGTCCGATCGGCGACCGACGTCATGGTGAGAATGCTCGCCTGCCCGAACAGGCCGCGCCGGTTCGGATCGGCGATCGAAACGCGGCGGAACGTCGGCCCGGTGACGTTCGCGATGCCGTAGTGCCGCGCCAGCCGCTCGTTCACGAACGTGTAGTCGGCGGACAGCAGATCGAGCACATCCCGGTCCTCGCGGACGACGCTGTCGAAGAGCAGCTCGGTCTCGCGCCGCATCGCGTCCGCGAGCGTGGCGTCGAACTGCGGATACAGGCGCGCGTCCGGATGGATCTTGTCGAGGTCCTGCAGCCGCAGCCACTGCGACGCGAAGCGGGTCGAGAGCGCCGCCGCGCGCGGATCCGCGAGCATGCGGCGGGCCTGCTGCTCGACGCCGGCCGGCGTGGCGAGCGCGCCCCGCTTCGCCGCGGCCATCAGCTCGTCGTCGGGGCCCGCGCCCCAGAGGAAGAACGACAGCCGCGACGCCAGGTCGGCGCCGTTCAACGGGTACGCCTGTCCGGGACGGGCGGTCGCCGGCGCCTCCTCGAGGCGGAAGATGAAATGCGGGCTCGCCAGCAGCGCCTGCAGCGCCGTGCGGATGCCCGCTTCGAAGCCGCCTTTCGCGCGTTCGGTCTTGTAGAAGGCGAGCAGCCCGTCGAGATCCTCCGTGCTCAGCGGCCGCCGATACGCCCTGGCGCCGAGCGTGGCGACGATCTTTGCCGCGCATTCGATCTCTTCGTCGGCCGAGAGCGGCCGGCAGACGAACACGCGCCGCCGGCTCGGCGTGTCGGACACGCCGGTCACGCGCGACGGACCGACGACGGCGAATTCGCGCAGGTGCGGAAGCGTCGTGACGCCCGAGATGCCGCTGCCGATCTGCGTGTCCGCCAGCGTCTGCTCCACCGGCGCCAGCAGATCGTCCACCGGCGCGTCCGTCCGCTGGATGAAGGCCGCGGAGACGCGCTGCGGGCCGGCCTTGACCAGGATGGGCGGCGTCTGCAGGTTCATGCCGTTCGGGTCCGACTCGCTCATCCGCTGATTGATGTCGAGGACGGCGGCCCGGTAGCCGTTCACCGAGACTTCGATCTGCTCGCCGCGCGCCGCGCTGCCATAGAGCTGCCCGGTGGGGATCGAGTGCAGCATCATGCGGAACGTGTACTCGCCGTCGGCGGGGAAGTTGTGGATTACCGAGATCCCGCCGCGGGTGCCGAACGGCGCCCCGTCGACGTGCGCCAGCTGCGAGGCGATGCGCGGGATCTTGTAGATCGTCGAATTCGGGCTGGCGTCCGGATCGCCGATCGCCAGGCGGCTGACCTGCGAGGCGGCCCGCAGGTACCCTTCGAGCAGCGTCGCCGAGATCGACTGCACGTCCGCGATGTTGTCGAAGTTGTGGCTGATCGTGTCGGGGGGCAGGAAGGTGGCGACGTCGACGTCCAGGCCGAACATGTCCTTGATCGCCTGGGCGTATTCGGCGCGGTTCAGGCGCTGGAACGTGCGCTGCCCGGGGTTCGGCCTGGCATCCGCGGCGGCGTCGAGCCTGGTTTCGAGCGCCGCCGCGAGCGCGTCCAGCGCCGTGTCGGGCGGGCGCTCCTCGCCCGTCGGGGGCATCATGTGCGCCCGCAGCTTGCGCACGATTTTCTCCGCGACCGCCGGGTTCGCCCCGGCCTTCTCGGGCTCGAACGCTTCGAGCGTCAGCTCCCCTTTCTGCTTGTCGTCGTCGTGGCACTGCAGGCAGTACTGCTCGATGACCTGACGTCCGGTGATCGGGGGGGCCGGACTGTGCGCCGCCACCGGGCGCAGCGGACCGGGAGCGGAGGATCGCGCCGCCGGAGCGGTCGACAGCGCCACGACGCCCGCGGCCACGCCGGCGCCGAAGAGGGTGACGAGCGGAAGGCGCATCCTGAGCCGAGAGTATACGGTCTGCCCCCCGGCGGCGGCACCCCAAATCGGGGGTCAGGTCTGCGATCCGGCAGCCGCCGCCGTCCCATGGTGCCAGGTCTGCAAACGGGCAAAAGCCTAGGCTTGGAGACCTGACCCCGGTTGTGGCCGGTTCAGAGACCTGACCCGCACGCCGCGTGGGGCCAGGTCTGCAAACCGGCAAAAAGCCTGGGCTTCCAGACCTGACCCCCGGAAGGCGCCGGTTCACAGACCTGACCCCGGTGGCGCCGGTTCACAGACCTGACCCCCGGCAGGCGCCGGTTCACAGACCTGGCCCCCGGCGGGCGCCGGTTCACAGACCTGGCCCCGGGCGGAGCAGCTGCTGGATCTGGCGGACGGCGTACTCGACCTTCATCTCGAACACGCGCTTGCCCAGCTCGGCGGTTGACGCGCGGCCGTCCCCGGTCACGCCGTTGCCCGGCTCACCCTGCGGGCGCGCCACCGCGTTCTTGATCTCCTGCTTCCGCACCCAGCCCTTGTCCCCGCCCAGATACAGCATCTCGGAGGTGTCGCCGATGGTCGCGTGGCCGCCGGCCGGCAGGTTCTGCGATTTGAGATAGGCATCGAAATCCGCCATCCGCTTCGCGTAGACGTCGTCGCAGTAATACACGTGGACGCCCTGCGGCGCGTACTTCTCGTTCAGCTTCGCGGCGGTGTCGCGGTAGACGTTCGGCTGGCCGCCGCCGTGATCGCCCATGAGAATCACGTTGCGGAAGCCGTTGACGATCGCCTGCTCGCTGATGCGCTCGAGGAGCGCGGCGAGCAGCTCGTTGGTCAGCCCGATGGTCCCGGGCAGCGCGGCGCTGGCGTTGTTCGGCGTGTAGGGCAGCACCGGCAGCGCAATCGCGTTCCCCAGTTTCTGCGCGATGGCCTTCACCGTCTCGCGCGCCATGAGGTTGTGGCCGCCGTTGACGTTCTGCGGGCCGCGATGTTCGGTGCCGCCGGTGTAGACGAGCGCCGTCGTCCTGCCGGATGCGATCGCCGCTTTCAGCTCCGGCCACGTCATCATCTCGAGTTCCACTTCCCTGACGGACGCCTGCTGGCTGGACGCCGCCAGCAGGAGAGCGAGCGCGAGCATTTTCATGCGCGTAGCTTACAATGCCAGCGCCCGAGTCCGAGGTCCGGGATCGATGCCCGCAAAAATCGTCGCAACCGGATTGTCGCTGGTGCTGATCGGCGCCGTCCAGCAGCAGCAACCGGCGCCGCCGGGGCGCGCCCCGCAGCCCATCGTGCCGGTCGCCGTGACGGCCATCACGGCGAAACCGGACGCATTCGTCGGCGGCATGGTGTCGCTGACCGCCGCGGTCCGCGAACGGCTGGGCGACACGGCGTTCTCGCTCGTGCAGGGCCGCGGGAAGGCCGGGGCGGACGATCTGCTGGTGCTCGCGCCGCTGCTGACCGCACCCGTCCAGCAGGGCAGCTACGTCACGGTGATCGGCGAGGTGATCCGGTTCGAACAGGCGGACGTCGCCGCCAGGATGAAGGATGCGGCGCCGCGGTTGCCGGCCGAGGCGATCGCGAAGTATCGCGGCCGCCCGGCGGTCGTCGCCACCTCGATCATCAACGGCGCCATGACGGATCTCGCGAAGCGGCTGCCGCCGCCGATGTCCCCCGAAGAACAGGCGCTCAGCCGTCAGATGAAGCAGATCGGTCCGGCGTTCAACGCGCTGCGCCAGGCGGTGACGGCGTCGAACGCCGCAGACGCCGCCGCCCAGGCCGGGGTGATGAACAAGGCATTCGGTGAAGCGGCGGCGTTCTGGAAGCCGCGGCCGCATCCCGACGCCATCCAGTGGACCGAAGACGCGAAGCGGGAAACCGCCGCGATCGCCGCCGCCGCCGGCCGCAGCGAGTGGGACGCGGTGAAGGCATCGGTGTCGAAGACGCAGACCTTCTGCCAGGAGTGCCACGGCCGCTTCCGCGAGCGCCTGGACGACGGGACCTACCGCTTCAAGCCGCCCGCGCGCTGACGCATCACCGCTCGGAGGCCTGGAGCAGCTCCACCAGATGGTGCTTCCACACCGCCGCGAGCGTGTGCGTGCCGTGACCGGCCGTGCGATCGGTCAGCGGGATCATCACGAACCGTCCCTTCCGGACGCGCGTCATCTCCTGCTCGAGCAGGCCGATCTCCGGCGGATTGACCAGATCGTCGGCTGAATTGATCGCGAGCAGCGGCGCCGCGATCTTCTCGAGCCCCGGTCCGGGATCGTAGTCGAACGACGATTCCAGCGCGTAGAGCTGATCGTTGGCGTCGCCGGTGCGGAGCCAGTTGGCGACGTAGTCGTCGATCTCCTTGTCGGCCTGCGCCAGCGTCGGCGCACGCCGGTGCCGGATCACCGGGTTGCTGCTCACCAGCCACAGCATCTGCGCCGCGGTGCGCGCGCTCTGCGGCTGGCGGGTGTAGTTGCCGCCCTGCCACTCCGGATCGTTGCGAATCGCGTCGATCGCGACGCGGCGCCAGACGCGGTTGCGCCCGGAAATCTGTCCCGGCACGCTGGCCAGCGGCAACAGCGCGTCCATGAAGTCGGGCCAGCGCTCCCCCCACAGCCACGTGTGCATGCCCCCCATCGAGGTGCCCATCACCAGACGCAGGTGATTGACGCCGAGCCCTTCGGTGAGCAGCCGGTATTCCGCCGTCAGCATGTCCTGGTAGCCGTAGCGCGGGAACTTCGCGCGCAGGCCGTCGCTCGGCTTGCTCGATCTGCCGTGCCCGATGTCGTCCGGCATGACGATGTAGTACTTCGCCGCGTCGAGCGGCTGCCCCGGCAGGAACAGCTCCCCGGCGAACCCACGGCCGGCGAACTGTCCGCCGCTCCCGCCGGTGCCGTGCATGATCAGCACCGCGTTGGTGACGATCCCCTGCGCGTTCTTCCGCGGCGTCCCGAGCGTGCGGTAATGGATGCGCAGCTCCGGCAGCGTCTCCCCGGAGTTGAAGCGGAAATCTTTGATCACGAAGTCCGCTTCCGCCGCCTGCGGCAGCGGCGGCGGGGTCTGCAGCAGCAGCGAGAACAACAGCGGCGCGATCATCATTTCCCCTTTGCCGTCTTCTTCCGGCTCTCGCGGTAGTGCGCGATGTAGGCGTCCATCGGCGTGGCGGCGACCACCTGTCCGACGACGTCGAGCGGCAGATCGTCGAGCGACTTGAAGTGCAGGCAGGACTTGCCCATGTCGAACTTCTTGCCGCGCTTCTTGAACTCGCCGGCCAGCCATTTCTTCTGTCCGGGGTTGCCGTACACGCTCATCAGGTACAACGTGTAGGAATTCTTCTGCGCCGCGATGGCGGCATAGCAGAGCGGCTGCCCGTTGTAGGTGTCGGGCAGCGCCTTCAAGGGCACCGCGTAGGTGATCGCGCCCCAGCCGATCTGCTCCTTGTAGCCTCTGGGCAGGTGCTGCCTGACGAGGGACCGCACCTTGCGGACGACAGCGCGCCGATCCTCCGGCAGCGAATCGATGTACTCAGCGACGCTCTTCGCGCTGTTCTGGAACATGGCTCACCACAACCCTGCCTTTCCCGAAACGGATGCGATCAGCTTGGCGGGATCGAAGCCGACCCCCTGCTTGAACACGGTCTCCACTTTGCGCACCTCGGCGATCGTCCTCGACGGATCGCCGTCGATCACCACCAGGTCCGCCTGCTTTCCGGGCGCGATCGATCCGACGCGCGCCTCCCGCCCGAGGTACGTCGCGCCGTTGAGCGTGCCGATGCGGATCGCCTCCACCGGCGTGAACCCGGCCTCGACCAGCAGCTCCAACTGGCGCTGGTTGGCGAAGCCGGGGACGACGCCGCCGCCGCCGGTCGGATCGGTGCCGGCGATCAACGTGCCGCCGGCGCGGACGAACGCGCGCTCGAGGGCGAGCGCCTTCGGAAAGAGCGTCGTGTAGATCGAATCCTTGTTCTGCGCCGTTCGGCGATGGCTCGCCTCGAACTGCGCCTTCAGCTCGGGCAGCAGCACGTCGAGCCCGGGCGGCAGCGGCCGGCCCGGCGTGAAGGTCTCGAAGACGGTCAGCGTCGAGGTCAGCGCCACCTTGCGATCGATCAGCGTCTTGATCAGTGTTCTGAACGGCGCGCTCTCCGGATCGAGCGCCGCGATGGTGCGCTGCCCCGCCCCCTGGCCGGGGCAGACGTCGGGCTGCTTGCCGGGAACGAAGTCGGTCGCGGCGAGGAATCCGTGCTCGAGATTGTCGATGCCGATCTCCGCCGCCTCCGCGTACGTGACCGAGCACAGGTGTCCGGTGATCTTCAACCTGCGCGCGTGCGCCTCCTCCACCGCCGCCCGCAGCTGATCGCGGGTGATCTGCATGTACGCCTTGAACGACGTCGCACCCATGTCGGCCCAGTAGGCGACGTGCTTCCGCGCTTCGGCGGCGTCCTTCATGTCGCGCATCTGCACGAACCCGTTCGGACCGTTCAGATACGGCGCGGTCGCGTCGATCGCCGGACCCGGCTGCGTTCCCTGTTCGATGAACTGTTTCAGCTTCAGGTCCATCAGGCCATTCACGTTGCCGCCGGTCCTCATCGTCGTCACACCGCCGGCGAGATACAGGCGAATGAAGCTGGCGCCGAGCTGGCCGTAGACGCCCGATCCGGACGGGTAATAGAGGTGCTCGTGCACCATGACGAGCCCGGGCATGACCGACTTGCCGGCGAGATCGATCGTCGTCGCGCCGGCGGGGACGGCGATTCGCGCCGCGTCGCCCACCTCGGCGATGTTGCCGCCGCGAATGATCAGCGTCTGTTTCTCCCGCGCCGGCGCGCCGGTGCCGTCGATGACGCGGGCGTTGGTGAGCGCGATCACCGCCGCGTCGACCTTGATGAACGAGCGGGTCAGATTCGAGAATTGCGGCGGCTGCGCCGCGGCGAGGACGCCGGCGGCGAGCAGCAGCAGAGTTCGCAGCAGCATGGCCGCCATACTACACTGCGGGTATGTGCCGGAACATCAGGCCGCTGTTCAATTTCGAGCCGCCGGTGACAGACGACGAGGTGCGGGCGGCGTCGCTGCAGTTCGTCCGCAAGATCAGCGGCTTCACGAAGCCGTCGAAGGCGAACGAGGAGCCGTTCAATCGCGCCGTCGACGAGGTGGCGGCGGCGGCGCGCCGCCTGATGGACTCGCTGGTGACGTCGGCGCCGGCGCGCGATCGTGAGGTCGAGGCGGAGAAGGCGCGGGCGCGCTACGCCGAGCGCTTGGCGCGCTGAATCTCGGCGTACTCGGCGAGGCGTTCGCCCCAGCGCTCGATGCAGCGGACGTCCTCGGTGGCGGCGAGCAGCGCGCGCTCGGCCACCATGCGCAGCGTGACCGCCGGTCCGCCCGGCCGTCGCGGTTCGATCGACAGCGCGCGTTCTCCCACCGTCGCACCGCGCACGCCGCCGAAACACACGTAGTAGCCGCCGGCGAGCAGCAATCCCATCACCGCGAACGCCCCTCCCGAATCGCGGAGCGCCGCCACCGGCACGATCAGCAGCGTCAGTGCGGCAACGATCATGGCGAGCAGCAGTCCGGCGATGACGCACGCGTCGATCGCCGCCGCCGCGAGATGGCGCCATCCGGGGAACGCGGTATCGCCGGCGAGATCGTCTGCCGGCTGGTCCCGCGATTGCGGCGGCTCGGCAGGGCGCGCCCGCAGGCCGCGGACCCGCGCCAGCGCCGCGATCGGCTCGTCCACGGGCGTCAGCAGCGCTTCGCATTCAGCCAGGATCGCGGCGCCGTCGAACCCGAACGCGCTGGCGAACGCCTTGATCGCGGCGCGTCCGTAGATGCCGGGCGGCAGGGCGGCGAAGCGGCCGTCCTCGATCGCCCGCAGATTCTCCTGGCGCACGCCCGTGCGCCGGGCCAGCGCCGCGAGATCTTCACCGGCGGCCAGGCGCGCGTGGCTGAGCTGCTTCGAGATATCGATCGTTCCCATCGATCCGCCTATCGACGGGGGGGCGGCGAATGTTTAGTGAGCCGTTCCGGAAATACCCCAGATGTACTTGTCGAACCAGTCGAGGTTGTGCTGCATCACCGCCCGGCTCGACCTGGGCTTGCTCGGCCCGTGGCCGATGCCCTCGAACCCCTTGTAGATAATCAGCTTCGAGGGAGCGCCGACATCCTGGAGGCCGCGGTACAACTCGAAGGCGTTGGGCGTCGGGACCCGCGCGTCCGCCGATCCGTGCTGGATCAGCGTGGGCGTCCTGGCCCCTTTGATGTACGTCATCGGCGACGTCTTCGCATAGATGTCCGGATCGTCCCACGGCGTCGCTTTCAGGTAGTGGCGGGTGAACTGCGTGATGTCGGTGTTGACGTAGTAGGTCATCCAGTTCGAGATGCCGGCGCCCACGCTCACCGCCTTGAAGCGCGCGCTGTCGTGGGTCGTCAGGTACGCCGAGATGTAGCCGCCCTGGCTCCAGCCCATCGCGCCGACGCGATCGCCGTCCGCGATGCCCAGCCCGATCAGATGATCGATGCCGGAAAGGACGTCCCACGCGTCGCCGACGCCGAGATTGCGCACGTTGAGCGAGCGGAAGGCCTCGCCGTAGCCGGCGCTGCCGCGATAGTTCGGTTCGAGGACCAGCGCACCCTTCGCCGTCCAGATGTCGATCGGATAGATGTTCGTGCTGCTGAACGCCGTCGGCCGCGACACCGCGGTCGGTCCGCCGTGAATGACGACCAGCAGGGGGTACTTGCGCCCCGGCTGGAACCCGGCGGGCTTGTGCAGGACGCCTTCGATGGTCGCGCCGTCCTTGCTCTTCCACGAGATCACCTCGTGCGCGCCGTTCGACCACCCGCTGACCTGGGCGCTCATGTCGGTCAGCTTGCGCGGCGCCAGCGCCGCGGCGACCGGGGCGACGTAGATCTCGGCGAGCGTGGACGCGTCTGCCGCGGTGAATGCCGCCCACCTGCCGTCGGGCGTGAGGCTGAACCCGGATCCGATCCACTGCTCCGCCGGGGTGTATTTCCGGATGGCCTTCGTGGACGGGTCGACGCTGAACAGGTACGACCACGTGCGCTGCGCAGCGCTGAAGAACAACCCGCCGCGCGTCCAGTCGACGATCGAGGGATTCTCGTCGAACGACGCGGTCAGCGCTTCGATGCGGCCGCCGGCTGCCGGGATCACCGCGATGACGTAGTTGAGAAACGAGTACGGCTTCTTCATCAGCGAGCCGAACGCGATCTGCCGGCCGTCGGGGGACCAGACCGGATTGGAGTCGGGTCCTTCCTGATCGACGAGCTTGCGGAGCGATCCGTCCGCGACCGTCACGATCGAGATGTCGGCGGTCGCGCCGCTGGTGTTGGCCGGGTTGATCCGGTGATCGAAGGCGATTTCCTTGCCATCCGGCGACCAGTCGAAGGAGCCGACGGTGAAGGCGCCGCTCGTCAGGCGGCGCGCCTTCTTCGACCCGACGTCGAACACCCACAGGTGGGACATCCGGTAGCCTTCGCCGATCACGTCGAACTCGCCGTACGTCTTCTCGCGATCCTTGTCGGCGTCGGTTCGCGGATCGGTGGAAACGTAGGCGATCGCCTTGCCGTCGGGTGACCACGCGAACGCACCGATCCCCTCCTCTGCGGCAGTGAGCTTGCGCGCCTCGCCGCCGCGCGGATCGATCAGATAGATCTGCCGCTTGTCGTCACGGTCGGTGGCAAACGCGAGGGCGGCGCCGTCGGGCGACCAGGCCGGCGAGGTGCTCGACTTCTTCGGGTGGCTGGTCAGCTGGCGCAGCGCGCCCGTCTTCACCTCGGCGAGCCAGATCTCGGTATGGTAGTTGTTGTCGTCCCAGTTGGTGTCGCGCACCGTGTAGGCGACGAACTGCCCGTCGGGGGAGATCGCCGGCGACCCGGCGCGCTTGAGCGATATCAACTGATCGATCGTCGGCGTCCGGGACGGTGCCGCCGCCGCGGCCGAGAGCAGCAGCGCCGCGACACAGATTCTGACTCGTAACATCGGCGAGCTCCTGGTGAGCCCCGAGTATAGGCCCAGAGCCGGCTCGCCGAATACAGCCAACGGCTCGCGCC
>DASSPH010000013.1 GCA_035699745.1 Vicinamibacterales bacterium | reverse complement strand
GTGAAGGATCCCCGACAGCGGCTGCGCGACATTGGCGACGCGCGCATCGCGCTCGAACGGGTCGGGAGCGGCGCTGCCGATGAAAGCGCGCCCGCCGCATCGCCGGCGCAGGCGCGACGATCGCGCGGCGCACGGGCCACGGTGCTGGCGGCCGGCGGGCTCGCGATTGCGGCGCTCGCCGCCGCCGCGACGTGGGTGCTGTCGCGCCCGGCGCCGCCGCGGCCGCTCCCCGTCGGCCGCTTCGTCACGCCGCTGCCGAACGAGGCGATGCCGCTCCGCACCAATGGCGCCGGCATCGCATTCTCGCCGGACGGAAGGACGATCGTCTACGCGGCGCAACCGGCGCTGCTCACGGCCCCGGTGCTGTTCAAGCGCCGGCTCGATTCGCTCGACGTCGAGAAGATTCCCAACACGGAAGGGGCTTACGCGCCGTTCTTCTCGCCCGACGGCGAATGGATCGGCTATTTCACCGACACCGGCGTCATGAAGCTCGCCGTCGAGGGCGGGTCGCAGTCGAGGGTCTGCGGTCGCGGCCGCTTCTCCCGCGCGACATGGGCGCCGGACGGCACGATCGTCCTCGGCACGAGCATCGCGAACGCACCTGGCGCGCTCGCCAGGGTGTCGGCCTCCGGAGGCGAACCGATCGACCTCACGAAGCTTCAGGGCACGGAAACGCTCCATCAGCTGCCGCACATGCTGCCCGATGGACGTCACGTCGCGTTCGTGATCCGGACGCCGGGCCGCTCCGAGCTTGCCGTCGCGTCGCTGGACGACGGCACGCACACGCCACTCGCAGTCGAGGGCAGCGGTCCCATTTTCGTCGCACCGAATCGTCTGATCTTCGCGCGCGGTGAGACCATTTTCGCCGTCGAGTTCGATCCGGCGACCAACCGGGTGCGGGGTTCGCCGGTGCAGGTGCTGGAAGACGGCGGCGTATTCTCGACCACCGGACAGGTGCACCTGCCCCTCGTCGGCGTCGACGCGGCCGGCTCAATCGCCTACATCAACAGAGGAGGGTCGGCGACGCAGCTTCGGTGGATGACGCCCGGCGCCTCGCCGCTGCCGTTGCCGGACGCCGACTACCGCGCGCTGACCCTCTCACCTGACGGCCGCCGCGCGGTCGTCACGGTCGGAACGTCGCCGCCGGATGCGTGGACGATCGATCTCGAGCGCAGCACACGCCTGCGCCTGACGTTTTCCGGCGCGAGCTCGCCGATCTGGTCACGCGACGGCGCGCGGATCGCGTTCTGGAACCCGGCGGAGGGGCTCATGACCGTCGCCTCCGACGGCAGCGGCAAGCCGGCGCGGTTCGGATTGCGTCCTGACAACCTCGTAATGCTGCCCTCCGCCTGGTCCCTCGACGGCACCGCCATCATCGTCGTCGCCGAGGATCGGGGCTCCCAGCGAGGACTCAGGAACCGGGATCTTCTGCTCGTGCGCGACGGCGCCAGGCCGGAGCCGCTCCTGGCCACGCCTGCCGACGAGCGGGCGGCATCCGTGTCGCCGGACGGGCGCTGGTTCGCGTATGCGTCGAGCGTGTCCGGCCGCGAGGAAGTGTACGTGCGCTCGTTCGAGGGCGGCGGGACCATTCCCGTGTCGTCCGAGGGCGGCACGCTCCCGCGCTGGCCACGCGAGGACGCCATCTACTTCCTCAGCGCGAAGGGCATCATGCGCGCACCTGTCATGTTGAACCCGCTGCGCATCGGCGCGCCGACGCTCGCTACGGCGGTGCCGTCGAACCTGGGCGGCGCCGACGCGGCGGCTGACGGCCGCGTACTGATCATCCAGCAGAAGGACGAAGCGGCGTCGCGCAATCTGCTTTACGTCGTCCTCAACTGGGGAGCGTCTTTGAGGTAGCTTCGCCCGTCCTTGGGAGTTCTCGCGGTTGTGAACCCCGTTATAATCGCGCGCATCTCTGGCGAGGAGGGGATGGATGAACAGGCTACGCACGCTGGCAGTGGTCCTGCCGGCTTACGCAGTCATCGTGTCGTGGAGCCTGCTGGCGCAGGGCCAGCCAGGTAACCCGCAGGCGCCGCAGGCGCCCGCGACGTATTCCAGCGACCCGCTGATCCAGGCGCTCAAGTGGCGCAACATCGGCAACGCCAACCTGATCGGACGCATTTCCGCGATCGACGCGCTCGAGAACGACTTCGCGCACGTCGTCGTCGGCAGCGCGTCCGGCGGGGTGTTCAAGTCGACGAATGCCGGCGTCACCTGGACGCCGATCTTCGACAACTACGGCTCGGCGTCGATCGGCGACGTCAAGATCTTCCAGAAGGATCCCAACATCATCTGGGTCGGCACCGGCGAGGAGTGCGGGCGCAATTCCGCCGCCTGGGGCGACGGCGTCTACAAGTCGACGGACGGCGGTAAGACGTTCACGCACGCCGGGCTCGAGGACAGCTTCAACATCGGATCGATCACGCTCCATCCGACGGATCCCAACGTCGCCTACGTCGCGGCCGTCGGCAGCATCTACGGCCAGGTCGGACAGCGCGGGTTCTTCAAGACGGTCGACGGCGGCAAGACGTGGACGAAGCTGACCAACAACCTGCCGACGGACGCGTGGACCGGCGCAATCGAAGCGCGCATGGACCCGTCGAATCCGAACGTGCTGTACGTCGGGTTCTGGGAGCGCAAGCGCACGGCGTGGAGCCTGAACAGCGGCGGCATCCACGGCGGGATCTTCAAGACGACCGATGGCGGCAAGAGCTTCAAGAAGCTGACGAAAGGGCTGCCGACCGGCCGCACCGGGAAGATCGGCCTGGCGATCGCGCGCAGCAATCCGAAGGTCGTGATGGCGCACATCGAGGCGGAGTTCCAGCCCGAGCCGAACACGCCCGACTTCGCCGACATGACCAAGATCGGCGCCGGCATCTACCGCTCCGAAGACGGCGGCGAGACGTGGACGTTCATGAACCGCTACAACCGGCGGCCGTTCTACTACAACCACGTCGCCGTCAGCCCGTTCAACGACAAGGAAACCTACCACTACAACATCAGCTTCGATCGCTCGACCGACGGGGGCAGGACGCTCGTCGCGACGGGCCGCGGCGGCGGTGGCGGCGGTGGTGGTGGCGGCGGGAACCAGCCGTCGACCGCGCCGGCGGGCAGCGGCATGCACTGCTGGCATGCGATCTGGCTCGATCCCCACAACAAGAAGCGCTTCTGGATCGGCAGCGACGGCGGACTTGCGTTGACGCACGACGACGGCGAGACGTACCTGCGGTTCGAGAACCTGAACGTCACGCAGTACTACGACGTCGCCGCCGACATGAACGATCCGTACTGGGTCTGCGGCGGCCTGCAGGACGCCGGATCCTCGTGCGGTCCGTCGGCGACGCGCGCGACCGCGATCTACACCAGCGACTGGGTGAACACCAGCGGAGGCGACGGCTATCACGCCGCGATGGATCCGGACGACCACCGAACGGTCTATACCGAATCGCAGCCGGGCACGAGCGGCGGCAATCTCGTGCGTTTCGATCGCGCCACCGGCCGCAGCCAGTCGATCCGTCCGCGCAAGGGGGTGAACATCGTCAACTACGACGCCTACATCACGCCGGAGATCGAGAAGCGGCAGAAGGATCTCAACTGGGGCGAGGCGCCGCCCCCTCCGCCTCCCGGCCAGCGCGGCGCCGGCGGCGGACGCGGCGGCGGCGGCGGGCTCGGCGGCGGTGGAGGACGCGGCGCGACGATGGGCGCGTTCCGCTGGAACTGGAGCACGCCGTTCATCCTGTCGGAGTTCAACCCGAAGACGCTCTACCTCGGCGCCAACCACCTGTTCAAGAGCGCGGACCGCGGCGACAACTGGCGCATCGCCAGTCCGGACCTGACCAGGAACGATCCGGAGCGGACGCTGCGCAAGTCGGGCGGCCTGACGCCTGACGAGGATCCGGGCGGCGGCGCGGAGTTCTACGGCACGATCGTCACCGTCATGGAATCGCCGCTCAGCCAGGGGGAGATCTGGGTCGGCACCGACGACGGCAACGTGCAGGTGACGCGGAACGACGGCGCGACGTGGGAGGAGGTGGGCAAGAACATGCCCGGCCTGCCGTCGCACGATCTCTACATCAGCCGCGTCGAGCCGTCGCACCATGCGCGCGGCACGGCGTACGTCTCGGTCGACGGCCACGAGGCGGCGGTCTTCAAGCCGTTCATCTTCAAGACCACCGATTACGGCAAGACCTGGACGAACATCAGCGGCAGCCTGCCCGAGATGGGGCCGGTCTACGTGGTCCGCGAGGATCCGAAGAATGCGAACCTGCTGTTCGCCGGAACCGAGTTCGCGGTGTTCTACTCGGTCGACGGCGGCAGGAAGTGGGGCCGGTTGAACAACAACATGCCGACCGTCGCGGTCCACGATCTCGAGATCCATCCGCGTGACAACGATCTGATCGCCGCCACGCACGGGCGCGGCATCTGGATCCTCGACGACATCACGCCGCTGCAGCAGTTGTCCGAGAAGGTGGCGATCGCGGAGGCGCATCTCTTCGAGAACCGCACCGCGACCCAGTGGCTGCGCCTGCAGCCGCAGGGCACGGGCGGGACGCTCAGCTTCCGCGGCGAGAACCCGACCCGCAACGCTGTGATCAACTACTACCTGGGAACTGCGGCGGCGGGCCAGGTGCGGTTCGAGATCAGTGACGTGACGGGGGAGAACAAGCGCACGCTCACCGTCCCGGCGCGCGCCGGGATCAATCGCCTCGAGTGGCCGATGACGTTCGATCCGTCGCCCGAGGCGGTCGCGGCATTCCAGGCGCAGCAGCAGGCGGCGCAGCAGGCCGGCCGCCAGGGCGGCGGCGGTGGCGGCGGCGGCCGCGGACGCGGCGCCTTCGGTCCGCAGGGGGATCCGGCGGGTCCGGGCGTGTACCGCGTGTCGATGACGGTGAACGGGAAGACCTACAACACCCGCCTCACCGTCCGCGAGGATCCGCTGCTGACGAGCGCCAGCCGCTGACTCGGGGGTCAGGTCTGCGATCCGCCCGCCGGTGCCAGGTCTGCAAATCGCCCTAAGGGGTCAGGTCTGCAGGGTGCCGAGTTCGGCTGGTTTGCAGACCTGACCCCCGGGCGGCGGATCGGCGCGAAGACTGGCGCGGGCTACTTCTTCCTGGTCAGCGTCTGCAGGTACGCCACCAGCAAATCGATCTCTCCCGGCTCGATGCCCTTGGTCTTGAGGGCGTTCGACATGGCATCGGTACCCTTGGGCGGCTTCTTCAGGGTGGCCTCCATCTCGGCCGGACTGGTCAGCCACTTCTTGATCTCCGCGGCGGTGAGCTCCGCGCCCACACTGTCAAGCTCGCCGTTCGCCTTCTTGGTGCCGCGCCCGGCAATCGTGTGGCACTTGTCACACTTGTAGGTCACGTACAGCTTCCTGCCGGCGGCCGCCGCTTTCGGATCCGGCGACTGACCCGCCAGCGCGGTCCCCCCGGCCAACACCACGGCGACGGCGATTGCTCCGAGTGTTCGCGTCATTCCGGTTCTCCCTCCTCGTTCGCCATTGCTTCCGCTACTTCAGCGTCATCAAGTACGCGACCAGCGCCGACACTTCAGCCTCGGTCAATGTCATGTTCTTTCTCGACGACATCCTGACCTTCGGCTTCTTCTCCAGCTTCGCCTCCATCTCGCGCGGCGCCGTCAGCCACTTCCGCAGATCGTCCGCGCTGACCTTCGACGCCACGCCGTCAAGCTTGCCGTTCTTGTAGCCCTTGCCGGCCACCATGTGGCACCTTGCGCATTTCTTGCTCGAGTACACCGCCTTGCCCGCCTCGACGAGGCTGGCGTTCTGCGCGGACACCGGAAGCGCCATCAGCCCCACGAGTCCGAGCAGCGGCGCGAGATTCCGCATCATGACGGCGTTCTCCTTCCGGCGGCGTCAGGCAGACTCCGTGCCAGCGCCGGCCGGCCGCCGCGCCGAGGGTGCGCGTGATTCGGCGACCGCTGGCGGAGCGGAATTCTTCGCACGACTGCGGGATATTTCCGGTTCCCGGTGGGGGGGCCGGCGCGCCTGGCCGCGTGCGCGGCCGTCCGCACCGCCTGAGAGACGCTGGTTTGCCTCTTGCACGGCGGTGCGCAAACCGGAGACGTCCACCGACAGAGGAGTGACGCCCATGCGCGGTCGCTTTCGGCACGCGGGTCACGTCAAGCGCGTAGCCACCGTCTTCCTGGTGGGAATCGTGGCCTTCCTGATCGCGCGGCGGGAGCTCATTCCAGCGGACTTCGGCACCCTCGGGTTCTATCGGGCCGGGGCGATCGACGAGGCGAGGGCCCGTCCGATCGCCTACGCCGGCAACGCCTCCTGCGTCGACTGCCACCGCGGGAAGTACGAGAACGAATTCGCCGACCCCGCGGCGCCGCCGGCCGATCCGGTGAGTGACAACAGGCATTCCGTCCTGCGGTGCGAATCCTGCCACGGACCGCTGGCCCTCCACGCGATCAACCAGAAGAAGAGAGACGCGGGAGAAGACGCACCCGATACCCCGGTGCCCCTGGTCACCGCCGACAAGCTCTGTCTCGGCTGCCATCTCGAAATCACGGCGCGGCCCGCGTTCCAGCCCCAGGTGCGGGTGGGCGATCACGGGGACACCGACAAGTGCGCCAGCTGCCATCGGCCGCACCGGCCGCGGACCGACGAGGACGACGAAGGATAAGGCACGTCAGGAGGGTTCGTGGACCAGAACCGCCGCGCATTCTTGAAGCAGTCGACGCGGTACGTCCTGCTGACCGGCGCCGCCACGGTGGCCTGGGAGTACATCGTGGCCGGAGCCCCGGAGCAGGCGCCGAACTACCGGATCGCCGATCACTGGTGGGGCATGACCATCGACGTCGACGCGTGCATCGGCTCGGGAAACTGCGTGCGCGCGTGCAAGGAGGAGAACAACGTTCCGCTCGAAGACGGGTATTTCCGGACCTGGGTCGAGCGGTACCGCGTCGACCCCGCCGATCCCGAGCACCCGCTCGTCGACTCACCCAACGGCGGCTACGACGGATTTCCGCAGATCGACAACCCCGGGGGGCGATTCAAGACCTTCTTCGTCCCCAAGATGTGCAACCACTGCGCGGACTCGCCCTGCACGCAGGTCTGCCCGGTGGGTGCGACGTTCGACAGCCCCGACGGCGTGGTGCTCGTCGACAAGGAACGCTGCGTCGGATGCCGCTACTGCGTCCAGGCGTGTCCGTACGGCTGCCGGTTCATCGATCCGCGGACGCACACCGCCGACAAGTGCACGCTCTGCTATCACCGCATCACGCAGGGGCTGACGACCGCGTGCGCCGAAGTCTGTCCGACCGGGGCCCGGAAACTCGTCGACTTCAAGGACCCGAAGGATCCGGTGCACGAGTTCCTCCGCACGCACAGGATTCACGTGCTCAAGCCGGAACTGGCGACGGGTGCCAAGGTCTACTACAACGGCCTTGACGGCGCCGTCCGCTGAGGGGGAGACATGCCAGGCGTCGAAGGCTTCATCTATCCGAACGAGATCGAGCTCCAGTGGAGCGTGCTCATCGTCATCTACCCGTTCCTGACGGGACTCGTCGCCGGCGCCTTCATCCTGGCCTCGCTCGAGCGGGTGTTCAACGTGGCCGCCGTCCGTCCGACGTACCGCCTCGCCCTGCTGACCGCTCTGGCGTTCCTGATCGTCGCCCCGCTGCCGCTGCAGATGCACCTCGGACATCCCGAGCGGTCGTTCGAGATGATGATCACGCCCCACACCGATTCGGCGATGGCGATGTTCGGCTTCGTCTACCTCTGGTACCTGATGGGCGTGCTCGTGCTCGAGATCTGGTTCGACTATCGCCTCTACCTCGTACAGACGTGGAAGGCCAGCACCGGCGTCAGGCGGTGGTTCTACGGCGCGCTGACCCTGTGGTCGGACGACGTCAGCCCCGAGGCCCTCCGTCTGGACGACCGCCTCGGGCGAATCATCACCATCGTCGGCATCCCGTCGGCGTTCCTCCTGCACGGGTACGTCGGGTTCATCTTCGGGTCGGTCAAGGCCAACCCCTGGTGGTCCACGCCGCTCATGCCGGTGGTCTTCCTGTTCTCGGCGATCGTCTCCGGCATCGCCATCGTGATGCTGCTCTACATGGCGCTCTCGTGGCGCCGCGGCACGCGCATCGACATGGTGTGCCTCGACACGATCGCGCGCTACCTGTTCTATGCGTTCGTCATCGACTTCTCGCTCGAGACGCTCGACCTGATCCACCGGATCTACGAGGCCGGCGACTCCTTCGGCGCGCTCGACTTCATGGTGAAGACGCGGCTGTTCGTCTCGCACATCGTGGTGCAGATCTGCCTCGGCACGATCGCCCCGATCCTCATGCTGGCGGCCGTCCAGCTCGTACGGTTCAACGACGTGGCGCGGCGGCGCATCTACGCCGTCGCCGGCACGCTGACCCTGATCGGCATCTTCGCCATGCGGTGGAACGTCGTCATCGGCGGCCAGCTGTTCTCGAAGAGCCTGCTGGGATACACGACCTACAAGATGGGATTCGCGACGCGCGAGGGGCTCCTGCCCGCGATCGTCATCATGCTGCTGCCGTTCGCGATTCTGGCCGTGCTGCTGAAGGTGCTCCCCCCGTGGTCCGACAAGGAGCAGCTGTCCGGCCACGAGGCTTGAGGAAAGCCGCGGCTTCTCGTTGCCGGCCGGGCCGTTGTGAGGAGGCGCCATGTCAGTTCGGCTCTCCGAGATCGAACCGCTCGAGGTGAAGTGGGAGCTGGTCGATGGCCGCCTCACGGCGATCGAGCGGCGCCTCGATCGTCTCGAGGCCCGAGAGCCCGTCGCAGCCGGACGCGCCGCCGGCGCGCCGGACCAGGCCGTCCCGCGGGTCGCCGCCCATCCGCCCGGTGGGATGCCCGACGTCGGCTCTCTCGTCGCCCTGCTCGGCCGCACGCTTCTCGTGCTCGCAGGCGCGTTCCTGCTGCGTGCCCTGACCGAGTCGGGCCCGCTCGACGCAGGCCTCGGCGTCCTCCTCGGCCTGGCGTTTGCGGCGTCGTGGATCGCCATGGCCGACCGCGCGGGCGGCCATGCGCGCAGTGCGAGTGCCACGTTCCACGGCCTGGCGTTCGTCCTGATCGCGTTCCCGCTGCTCTTCGAGGCGACGACCCGTTACCACTTCCTCGGCGCCGCGCCCGCCGCGGTCGCCCTGAGTGCCTGCACCGCTCTGGCGCTGGCGGTCAGCTGGCGGCGGCGCCTGCACGGCCTCGCGTGGGTCGCGACGATGGGCGGAATGGCGACGGCCACGGCGCTTGTGGTGAGCACCGCGCAACTCGGCCCGTTCGCGCTGTTCCTGGTGCTCCTTGGGGTGGCGACGTTGTGGCTCGGGTACGTGCTCGACTGGACGCTGCTTCGCTGGCCGGCCGCGCTGCTGGCGGATCTGGCAATCCTCATCCTGTCGCTTCGCGCCGTCGCCGGCGCGGCCGACACGCCGGCCATCGGGTTCGGCGCTCAGATCCTGTTGCTCGTCGCATACCTCGGCAGCTTTGCCGCGCGCACGCTCGTGCTCAACCGCGACGTCATCCCGTTCGAAGTGGCGCAGTCGATCGGGGTGGCGGGCGCCGGGCTGGGCGGCGCGGTCTACCTGACGCGCATGGTCGGCAGCGGCGGGCTTCCGCTCGGCGCGGCGATCCTCCTTCTCGCCGCGAGCTGCTACGCCGCGGCGGCGGTCTTCGTCGAACGCCGGGAGAGCCGCCGCCGGAACTACCTGTTCTACACGTCCGCAGGGCTGGTGCTCGCCGTGGTGGGCGGCGCGATCGAGGTGTCCCCGGCCAGTGTCGGGCCGGTTTACGCCGTGTTCGGGGTGATTGCCGCGTGGGCCGGACGGCTGTCCAGACGCGTCACCTACCGCGCTCACGCGGCGGTCTACCTGACGGCTGCCGTCGTCACGACCGGCCTGCTCCCGCACGTGCTCTACGGTCTGGGGCTGCCATTCGTGCCGGAGGGCAGACCTTCCGTCGCGATGCTCGCCGTCCTCGTCCTCTGCGGTGCCGCCATGTGGGGGCTGGGCCTCGAGGCAGCCGCGAACGCGCATTCCGACGAGCGTCGCCTGCCGCGCCTGCTCGTGCTCGTGCTGTTGCTGGGCGGTGTGCTTGGCGTGACGGTCGGCTGGATCCTGCCTCCGTCGAGCCCCGGCGCGCCATCGCCGGGCCTCGTCGCGACGGTTCGGACGGCGCTGCTCGTCGCGGCGATCCTGACGCTGGCGTTGGCCGACCGCTTCTGGTCCGTCGTCGAGGGGGCGTGGCTGGTGTACCCGCTCCTCCTGCTGACCGGCCTGAAGTTCCTGCTCGAGGACTTCCGCGCGGGACAGCCGGCCACGCTGTTCGTTGGATTCGCGTTGTACGGGCTCGCCCTCATCGCCGGTCCGCGGCTGCGCCGCCGGCAGGGCAGCCGCTGGCTATCGTAGGTGACGCAGCGCCGTGCCGTCCGCATTGACCGTGCAGACGATCGCCGCGCTCCCGTTCATTCCGTCCGGCATGTGGACGAAGGCGATCCGTGATCCATCCGGAGACCAGCGCGGATCGATCGCGTCGCCGCGATCCATCGAGACCAGTGTCTTCTGATCGGATCCATCCGCGTTCATCGTGAAGATCTCGGTCTTCCCGTTCCGCCAGCTCATGAAGGCCAGGCGCTTGCCGTCCGGCGCCCACGACGGATACATCCCGTTGGCCGGATCGGTCGTCAGCCGGCGGAGCTCGCCGCCGGATGCCGGCCGCTCGACATGGCTCGGGAGACGCATGGTGTGGACGTCGCGGCCGACGTGAAACGCCAGCGTCGTTCCGTCCGGCGAGAAGACCGGGAACCATGCCGATCCGGTGCGCGTGACGCGCGTCGCGGCCGCGGATGGATCCGCCGCCGCGCGATAGAGGTCGAACCCGCCGTCTTCGCGATCCGACATGAACACGATCGACGTGCCGTCCGGCGTCCAGACCGCGGACACGTCGCGCGCGCCGTGCCGGGTGAGCGGGCGGACGTTGCTGCCGTCGGCATCCATGGCGAACACGTCGAAGTTGCCGTCGCGATCGGAATCGAACGAAATCGTCCGCCCGTCCGGGGACCACGCCGGATAGCCCTCGTCGGCGCGCGAGCGTGTGAGCCGGCGGACGCCGGTGCCGTCCGCGTTCATGAGGTAGATCTCGGCGTTGCCGTCGCGCTCGGAGTAGAACGCGATTCGCCTGCCGTCGGGCGACCAGGCCGGGGACCCGTCCTTCCAGTTCACCTGGGTGCGGACGAGCAGCCGGGACGCCGCCAGCGCGAGCGCGACGATCGCCAGCGCCGCCGCTGCGTACTTGCCCCATCCGCCGGCGCGCGATCCTGCCGTCTTTTCCCCCTGCCGCTCCTGTCGGGCCCTCCGCGCGCGTCCCATCGGAGGAGATTATGGCCGACTGTGCTAGGCTGGGCGCGTCAGGTTGGACGACAGCCCGCCTCCTTGTATAGAGCTCCGAGCCCCGCCCAGCAGGTTTCCCGCACAACGACCGGACGCTGACGATCCGGTCCATGGTCCCCTCACGGGGCAGGAGTAATCAGTCATGGGTCGGAGACTCTACGTCGGCAACCTTCCCTTCACGGCAGGCGAGGCGGAGCTGCAGGAGCTGTTCGCCGGCGCCGGCGCAGTCGAGTCGGTGAAGGTGATGCGCGACATGGCGACCGGCCGCGCCCGCGGCTTCGCCTTCGTCGAGATGGCGACCGACGAAGACGCGCAGCGCGCGATCGACACGCTGCACAACAAGGACTTCGGCGGACGCAATCTCACGGTCAACGAGGCGCGCCCGCGCGCCGAGCGCAGTGAAGGCGGCGGCGGCTACCGCGGCGGCGGCGGCTACGGCGGCGGCGGCGGCTACGGCGGCGGTGGCGGCTACGGCGGCGGTGGCGGCGGCGGGCGCGGCGGCCGTCGCGAGCCGCGCTGGTAGCCGGGAACCCGGCGACGGGTGACCGGGTCCTGCAACGGGATCACCGGTCACCGCGTCTGTCAACCCTGCGGGACGGGGGCGCATCTAAGCCCTCATGGATTTCCGCTACGCGCTGCGCTCGCTCGGCAAGCAGCCGCAGTTCACGTTCGTCGCCGTCCTGACGCTCGCGCTCGGCATCGGCGCGAACGCGGCGATCTTCAGTCTGGTCTATCGGGCGCTGCTGCGTCCGCTGCCGTACCGCGACGCCGGCCGGCTGGTGTTCATCTGGAACTCCGGCAAGGACGGCGGGCGCACCAACGTCGCGATCCCCGACTATCTCGATCGCCGCGCCGACGCGCCGGCCATCGAGGACGCGACGTTGTTCACGCCGCGCAATGCCACCCTCTCCGCGGCCGGGCGCCCCGAACAGCTCGTTGCGCTGGCGGTCACACCATCGTTCTTCTCGACGCTGGGACGCGGTCCGGCGCTCGGGCGCGCCTTCACCGCGGACGAAGCCGTTCCTGGCGCGAACCGTCGCGTGATCCTCACCGACGCGGCGTGGCGCGGACGGTTCGGCGGCGATCCCGGCATCATCGGCCGCTCCATACAGCTCGACGGCGAGCCGCATGAGATCGTCGGCGTGCTGCCGGCCGACCTCGATCTGCCGCTGCGCGACGTCGCGCTGCTGACGCCGTTCGCCTTCACGCCCGGGCAGATGTCCGACCAGGCCCGCGGCAACGAGTTCAGCTTCATGATCGCGCGGCTGCGCCCGGGGGCGACGATCGATCAGCTGAACGCGCAGATGCGGGCCATCGTCTCGCGGCTGATCGACCGCCTGCCGGCGCGCGCCGCATACATGCGCAACTCGGGGTTCACGGGCGTGGCCGTGCCGCTGCGCGAACAGCTCGTCGGCGAGGCGCGGACGCCGCTGCTGCTGCTGCAGGGCGGCGTGCTGCTGGTGCTGCTCATCGCCTGCGCCAACGTCGCCAGCCTGCTGCTGATGCGCGCGACCGGCCGCGGCAGCGAACTCGCCATCCGCAGCTCGCTCGGCGCGAGCCCGTGGCGGATCGTGCGGCAACTGCTGGTCGAAGGCACCGTGCTGTCCGCGCTCGGCGGCGCCGCCGGACTCGCCGTCGCCGTCTTCGCGGTGCGCGGGCTCGCGGCGATGGTCGCCGACCAGATCCCCTCCGCCTCGGGTGCGGCCGTCGATCCGGCGGCGCTCGCGTTCACCGCGGCCGTCGCCCTGTTGACCGGCGTCGTGTTCGGCGTGGTGCCGTCGCTGACGGTGCTCCGCGGCGCAACGGCAACGGCGTTGAAAGAGCATGCGGGCCGCGCCTCGCCCGGACGGCGAACCCGAACGGCACGGGCGGCGCTGATCGTCGCCGAGATCGCCGTCGCCGTGACGCTGGTCGCCGGCGCCGGGCTGCTGATGAAGAGCTTCGCGCGCGTCACCCGGGTGGATCCCGGCTTCGCGAGCGAGCGCGTATTGTCGGCGCAGCTTGCACTGCCGCGCGCGCGGTACCGCGACGCGGCGGCGATGCGCGCCTTCTGGTCCCGGCTGCTCGGCGAACTCCGCGGCATTCCCGGCGTCCGCGCGGCGGCGCTCACCGGCGCCGTCCCGTTCTCGGGACAGGACGGCTCGGGCACCTATCGCATCGTCGATCGTCCGATCGCGCCGACCGATCCGCCGCCGCACGCGTTCCTCAACACCGTCGGCGGCGACTTCTTCCGCGCGCTGGAGATCCCGCTGCGCGCCGGACGCGTGTTCAACGACGGCGACACGGCGTCCGCCTCGCGCGTGGTCGTGATCGACGAGCTGCTCGCGCGCCGCCACTTCGCCGGCGCCGATCCGATCGGTCGGCAGCTCAACTTCGACAGCCCGCGCAACTACACGATTGTCGGGGTCGTCGGCACGATCAACCAGGGAGATCTGGCGCGGCCGGTGCCCGAGGAGCGCATCTACTTCAACGTCGGCCAGGTGGCGCAATCGGTCATGGGCATCGTGGTCAAGACGTCGGTCGATCCCGCGTCGATCGCGCCGCAGCTGCGCGCGGCGGTTCAGACGGTCGATCCCGAGCAGGCCATCTCGCAGGTGCGGCCGCTGGACGAATGGCGCCGGCGGTCACTGCAGCCGCGGCGCACGCCGACCGTGCTGCTGGCGCTGTTTGGAGCGGCCGCGCTGGTGCTTTCGGCGATCGGCATCTACGGGGTGCTGTCGTCGGCGGTCGCGGAGCGCAGGCGCGAGCTCGCCATCCGGCAGGCGCTCGGCGCGGGTCCTGGATCGATTCTCACGCTGGTGCTCGGCGAGGGGCTGCGGACCACGGTGGCCGGCATCGCTCTCGGAATCGGCGGAGCCGCGCTGCTGACTCGCTACCTGCAATCGCTGCTGTTCGGCGTGACGCCGCGCGACGCGACGGTGTTCGCCGCCTCCGCCGGCGTGCTTGCGGCGGTCGCGCTGCTGGCGTGCTACGTTCCGGCGCGCCGCGCCACCCGGGTCGATCCGATCGCGGCGCTGCGCGACGTCTGACGTCGAGGCCCGCTCCTCGCTCGTCGATCCTCGCTCCTCGCTCCTCGCGCCTCGCTCCTCGCGCTTCACGGCCTGATTTTGATCTCGGCCGCGAACAGCATCGTTCGATCGTTATCCCGCGACGCCCACTTGCGCAGCGTATCGACGTTCTTGTCGACCCGTCCGTCGAACGCCACGCGTCCGTTGACGTTGACGACGACGTTCTGGGTGAAGTCGAACTGTTCCGGCGACAGCAGCAGGGTGAACTCCTTCACCCCGCGCGTCGACGCGTGGATCGTGTTCTTCGATCGCACGAGATCGACGCGGCCCGACCTGGCGTTTGTGAAGACGCGTTGCCCGCCGGCGACGTTGGGGTCGTCGAGCCTGGCGTCGGACGCCGAGCTGCCCAGCGCGTCGATCACGAGCCAGTGCGCGCGGTTGAGGGTCCGCGTGTCCGACACTTCCCACGTGAGCCGATCCGGCAGCGGCACGCGCGGCCGCGACGCGGCGAAGCGCTCGAAGTCGTCCTTCAGCGTCGGCCACCAGCTGGTGTCGTGGCCGGCGTCGCGCTGCGGGCGGTATTCGATCGGGACGCCGAGCTCGCGCATGTACGCGATCGACGGCTCGACCAGTTCGATCGGGTACAACGGGTCCTTGCCGCCGTTGACGACGTAGAGTGGCTTGTTTCGCAGGTTGTTGAGAAACAGACTGGTGCGGATCTCGAGCTGGGGATTCCGCAGCACGAGCACGTAGCCGTTCAGCGGAACGAACGCGGCATACGGCGTCGTGTCCCGCATGGCGACGTAGAACACGCCGGTGCCGCCGTCGGAGACGCCCGAGATCACGACCCGGTTCTCATCCACGTTGTAATCGCGCTTGACGTCCTCGAGGATCCCGCGCAACGCGGCGACCTGCGTGTCGCTCCACCACGGCGCCTCGCTCCAGCCCGCGGGCATGATGTAGATCTGCTCGGCTCCCGCGAGGCGGACGGTGCCGTCGCCGCGGAGCGACGGATCGTCGCGCATCACCCCGCCGTGCAGCTGGAACCGGACCGGATACTTCTTCGCGGGATCGTAGGACGGGGGGACGACGAGCCAGTATGCGTGGGCGCCGTGCTTGCGCTTCAGCGCTCCCGTCTTCACGTCGCGGGTGTAGGTGCGTCCCTGCGTCAGTCGGGCGTACTCGGCGTCGAACGTCGTGGGCGCCTGCGCGGCCGCGGCGGCGCCGTGCACCGCCAGCGCCGCCGCCAGTGCGGGGGCCAGGTCTACGAAACGGCGCATCGCGGTGCCATAGCGCAGATTCTGCCACGCAGCCTGTCAGCCCGGACGGCGGTTTACGCACGTGGGATCGCCGAGGCTGCCCGTCTGCTCACGTGCGGCCGCCGGTTTACAGACCTGGCACCCGGGAGCTGGCGCTCCATAGACCTGGCACCGGGGCCTGCCGCTCTACAGACCTGGCACCGGGACACTGTCGGTTCACAGACCTGGCACCGGGGGCTGCCGCTCTACAGACCTGGCACCGGGAGACGGGGAACTGCCGCTCTACAGACCTGGCACCCGGGACTGCCCGTTTGCAGACCTGGTCCCTTGCCGCACCAGCGCCAGGTAGACGACAGCCGCCACGGCGAAACCGATGAACCAGGCGTAGTCGTACACGGGACGCAGGGCCGGGATCACTACGCCCGACCAGGCCGCGGCGCAGCCGGCGGCCGTCGCCACCGCCCCGGGCACGTGCCATCCCGCGGTGTAGCGATACGCGCCGTCGGCCAGATACAAGTCCTCCAGCCGCAGCTCCGTCTTGCGCACGATCCAGTAGTCGGCGATGAGCACTCCCGCAATCGAGCCGAGCCCGCCCGAATAGCCGAGCAGCCAGGTGTAGATGTAGCCCGACGGATCGGCGAGGAGCCGCCACGGCTGGATCGCGATGCCGAGCACGCCGGTGATCAGCCCGCCGGTCTTGAACGAGATCGCCCGCGGAAACGCGTTGGCGAAGTCGTTCGCCGGCGACACCACGTTGGCGGCGATGTTCACCGCCAGCGTCGCGACCACGGCCGTGAACATCGAGATCGCAATCACGAACGGATCGCGGAAGCGTCCCACCAGCTTGATCGGATCCCAGATCAGTTCGCCGTAGATCACCGCCGTCGCGCTGGTGATCATCACTCCCATCGCCGCGAACACGAACATCGTCGTCGGCAGCGCCACCACCTGTCCGACGACCTGCTCGCGCTGGCTGCGCCCGAACCGCGTGAAGTCCGGCATGTTGAGCGACAGCGTCGCCCAGAAGCCGATCATCGCGGTGAGCGAGGGGACGAACACCTTGAAGAACTCGCCGGCGCTGGCGAACCGGCCCGGGTCGGCGAGCAGCGGCCCCAGCCCGTTGGCGCGCCAGATCGCCCACGCCAGCAGGCCGGCGGTCATGATCAGGACGAACGGCGCCGCCCAGTTCTCGACGCGGCGCAGCAGGTTCATGCCGCGATAGATGACGAAGATGTTCAGCCCCCAGAAGAGCAGAAAGGACAGCCACTCGGTCGCGGTGTGCCCGCCGAACCCGCCGCCGAGCAGCGTGGGCCATCCGGGGACGACGGTGGCGAAGAACGTGTTCAACGCTTCACCGCCGATCCACGCCTGAATGCCGAACCAGCCGCAGGCGACGAACGCGCGCATCAACGCCGGCAGGTTCGATCCGATCGTCCCGTAGGCGGCACGCGCGAAGACGGGGAAGGGAATGCCGTACTTCGTGCCCGGGTGCGAGTTCAGCAGGATCGGAATGAGGACGATGGTGTTGCCGAGCCCGACGGTGACGAGCGCCTGCCACCAGTTCATGCCCGACGCGATGAGCCCCGAGGCGAGCATGTAGGTCGGGATGCAGTGGGCCATCGAGATCCACAGCGCCGCGTAGTTGTAGGTGGTCCAGGTGCGCTCCCGGATCGGCACCGGCGCGAGATCGTCGTTGTACAGAGGACTGGCTTCGACGCGTGCGCGATCCGCCAGCTCGACGCGGCCGTCAGTGAGGGTGATTTGGGACGGCATCACTGACCTCTTAATCGAAGGAGTCGAAGGAAGACGAAGGTCGGCGAAGGAACTCGAAGGAGACCGGCTCTCTGGTCGAAGGCGGCGAAGGTCGAAGGGCGAAGAAGCGAACGACGAAGGATCGCAGCGCCCCTTCGACCTTCGCTTCCTTCGAACAGGAGAAGAGCCTCCTTCGACGCTCCTTCGCCTGCCTTCGCATCCTTCGACCCTTCGATTACAGACCTCAGAGGCCCGCCGGCGCGAGGCTCGGGCCTCGCTTGACGAACCGGCCCGCCCCCTTCGCGCCGACGAACCTGTCCCCCTCGACGATCACCTTGCCCTGCGAGATGACGACGCTCGGCGCGCCCTCCACCACGGTCCCTTCGTAGGGGTTGTAGTCGACGCGCATGTGCAGCGTCTTGACGCCGAGCCGCTGCGTCTTCTTCGGGTCGAAGATCACGATGTCGGCGTCGCTGCCGACGGCAATCGTCCCCTTGCGCGGAAACAGCCCGAACATCTTCGCCGGCGTCGTCGAGCACAGCTCGACGAACCGGTTCAGCCCGATGCGCCCCTGGCGCACGCCGCCGTTGTGCACCAGCGTGAGCCGGGTCTCGATCCCCGGCGCCCCGTTGGGGATCCTGCTGAAGTCGTCGACGCCGAGCTCCTTCTGGCCGGCCATGCAGAACGGGCAGTGGTCGGTGGAGATGACCTGCAGATCGTTCTGCCTCAGCCCCTTCCAGAGCACGTCCTGGTGCCACTTCTCGCGCAGCGGCGGCGACATGACGTATTTCGCGCCGTCGAAGCCGGGCTCCTCGTAGTTGTCGTACGAGAGAAAGAGGTACTGCGGACACGTCTCCGCATAGGCGGGCAGCCCCATGTCGCGCGCCTCGCGGACCTTCTGCAGCGCGTCGGCGGACGAGAGGTGGACGATGTAGATCGGCACCCCGGCCATTTCGGCGAGCGCGATCGCGCGGCCGGTCGCCTCCGCCTCGGCGCGCGGCGGCCGCGTCAGCGCGTGGTACTTCGGCGCCTTCTGTCCCTTGCGCAGCGCCTCCTGGACGAGGAGATCGATCACGCCGCCGTTCTCCGCGTGCATGCAGATGACGCCGCCGTTGTCGCCGGTGCGGCGCAGGGCGCGGAAGATCGTGGCGTCGTCGACCATGAAGACGCCGGGATAGGCCATGAACAGCTTGAAGCTGGTGATTCCCTCGTCGCGGACCATCGCGTCCATGTCGGCGAGGCCCGCGTCGGGCAGCTCGGTGACGATCATGTGGAACGAGTAGTCGATCACCGCCTTGCCGGCGGCCTTGCGCATCCACTCGTCGAGCGCATGACGCATGGTCTGCCCGCGATACTGAATCGCGAAGTCGACCAGGCTGGTCGTCCCGCCGAACGCGGCGGCGATGGTGCCGGTCTCGAAATCGTCGGCCGACGTGGTGCCGCCGAACGGCATGTCCAGGTGCGTGTGCACGTCGATGCCGCCGGGCAGCACGTACTGCCCGGCGGCGTCGATGACGCGGTCCGCCGGGAAGCGATGCGACGGCAGGTCGCGGCCGATCGCGGCGATGCGCCCGTGATCGTCGCAGAGGACATCGGCGGCATAATCGTCGGACGCGGTGACGATCCGGCCGTTGGTGATGAGCAGGCTCATTGGGTCACGCCCCCCCGGAAGGCGGAATACTCGCACGAAAGCCGCTTGATAATGTTCGCTTATCATGCTGTAAAAACTATTAGATTGACGCATAGATCGGAGGTCCAGCACAATGCCGGGAACCATGCGGATTGCCTTCCAGGGAGAGCCGGGGGCCTACAGCGAGGCCGCCTTGCTGGCGTTCGAGCCGGACGCCATTTCCGTGCCCTGCAAGAGCTTCGAGGAGGTCTTCCAGGCGGTGGCGGAGGGGCGTGCCGGGCGCGGCATCCTGCCGATGGAGAACTCCATCGGCGGCAGCATCCACCGCAACTACGACCTGCTGGTCGAGCACGAGCTGCCGATCGTCGGCGAGGTCGAGCTGAAGGTGGAGCACTGCCTGCTGGTCCTGCCCGGCGTGCGCATGGAGGACATCCAGGTGGTGCACTCGCACCCCCAGGCGCTGGCGCAGTGCGAGCGTTTCCTCAAGGGGCTGCCGAACGTCGAGATCGCGGCGGTCTACGACACCGCCGGCGGCGCCAAGCTGATTCGCGAGGGGGGGATGCACCATGCCGCGGCGATCGCCTCGCGCCGCGCCGCCGAAGTCTTCCAGCTCGAGATCCTGAAGGAAGGGCTGCAGGATTTCGACACCAACATCACGCGCTTCTTCGTCATCGCGCGCCAGGCGATGACCGAGGGGGCGGACAAGACGACGATTGCGTTCGCGCTGCCCAACGCGCCCGGGGCGCTGTTCCGCGCGCTGAGCGTGTTCGCGCTGCGCAACATCGATCTGACCAAGCTCGAGTCGCGCCCGCTGCGCGGCCGGCCGTGGGAGTACATGTTCTACGCCGACCTGGCGGTTTCGCGCGACGACCTGCAGTGCGCGCGGGCGCTGGTGAACCTCGCCGAGTTCGCGCGCTGGGTGCGCACGCTCGGCACCTACCGCGCATCCTCGGCGCCCTCGACGGTGCCCTCGCCCACGCGCGACGCGGTGACGGGAGCGCTGTGACGACATGAAGAAAACGGGTGCGCAGATTCTCTGGGAATGCCTCGTCCGCGAGGGGGTGACCGATATCTTCGGTTATCCCGGCGGCGCCATCCTGCCCGCCTACGACGCGATGCTGGATTATCCGATCCGCCACGTCCTCACGCGGCACGAGCAGGGGGCGACGCACATGGCGGACGGCTACGCGCGCGCCACCGGCAAGGTCGGCGTCGCCATCGCCACCTCGGGTCCCGGCGCGACCAACATGGTCACCGGCCTGGCGACGGCGATGATGGACTCGTCGCCGATCGTCTGCATCACCGGGCAGGTGGGCAGCCGTCTGATCGGCTCCGACGCCTTCCAGGAGACCGACATCACCGGCGTCACGCTGCCGGTCACCAAGCACAACTACCTCGTGACCCGCGCCTCGGACGTGGCGCCGGCGGTGCGCGAAGCGTTCTATCTCGCGCGCAACGGCCGTCCCGGCCCGGTGCTGATCGACGTCACCAAGGACGCGCAGCAGTCGACGGCGACCTTCGACTGGGAGGCCGCGGCGCCGCGGCCGCACGGCCGCCCGGCGCTGCCGCCGCAGGAGCGCGAGTACCGCGAGGCGCTGGCGCTGATCAACGCCGCCGAGCGGCCGGTGATTCTCGCCGGCCACGGCCTCATCCTGGGCAACGCGATGACCCAGGTCCGCGCCCTGGCCGAGCGCGGCCAGATTCCGGTCGCGATGACGCTGCTCGGCATCGGATCGTTCCCGGCGTCGCACGAGCTGAACCTCGGGATGATGGGGATGCACGGCGAGGCGTGGGTGAACACGGCGATCCAGCAGGCGGATCTGCTGATCGCGCTCGGCATGCGCTTCGACGACCGCGTCACCGGCACCCTCGCCAGCTACGCGCCGAACGCGAGGAAGATCCACGTCGAGATCGATCCCGCCGAGATCAACAAGAACGTCCGCGTCGACGTCGGCATCGTCGGCGACGTGCGCGCGGTGCTCGACCGCATGCTGCCGGAGGTGGCCGCCGGCAACCGTCAGCCGTGGCTGCGCGCGATCAGCGATCTGAAGGGCGGCGTCGCCGTCCTCGACATCAAGAACCTGCCCGACAGCGGGCATCTCTATGCCGCCCACGTCATCCACGATCTCTGGCGGGCGACCAACGGGAAGGCGCTGGTCGTCACCGACGTCGGCCAGCACCAGATGTGGGAAGCGCAGTACTACCACCATGACGTGCCGCGGTCGCTGATTACCTCGGGCGGCCTGGGGACGATGGGGTTTGCGCTGCCGGCGGCGATCGGCGCCAAGATCGCCCGCCCCAAGGCGGAGGTCTGGGTGGTGGTCGGCGACGGCGGCTTCCAGATGACGATGGCGGAGCTGGCGACGATCGTTCAGGAAGATCTGGACATCAACATCGCCGTCATCAACAACGGCTACCTCGGCATGGTGCGGCAGTGGCAGGAGTTCTTCTACGAGCGCCGCTATGCGGCGACGCCGCTGCTCAGCCCGGACTTCGTCAAGATCGCCGAGGCCTACGGCATCCGCGGCCAGCGCGTGCGGCAGCGCGCGGAGGTCGTTCCCGCGGTGCAGGCGGCGCGCTCGTCGGCGCAGACGGTGCTGATCGACTTCGCGGTCGAACAGGAAGACACGGTGTATCCGATGGTGCCGGCGGGCGCGGCGCTCGATCAGATGATCCGGCGTCCCAGTCCGATCGTCGAAACCGCGGCTGACGCCTAGACCGGGCCTTCGCGACCGCTACTGGCGAGACACGCTATGCAAACTACTTTCATCGTCCACGTGGAAGATCAGCCGGGCGTGCTGACGCGGGTGACCTCGTTGATCCGCCGCCGCGGCTTCAACATCGAGTCGCTGACCGTCGGGCGGACCGAGCGGCCCGGCGTGTCGCGCATGACCATCGTCATGGACGTCGACGACATCATGGTGGCGCGCATCGAAGCGCATCTCTACAAGCTGGTGAACGTCATCACCGTCGAGAACGTGACGCCGGTGCCGGCGGTCTACCGCGATCTCGCGATGATCAAGGTCGCCGCCACCGAGGCGTCGCGCGGGCCGATCATGCAGCTGGTCCAGGTGTTCCGCGCGCGGGTGGTCGATGTCTCGCCCGACTCGCTGGTCATCGAGACCACGGGTCCCGAGGCGAAGATCGACAGCCTGGTCGAGATGCTCAAGCCGTACGGCGTGCTCGAGATGGCGCGGACCGGCCGCGTGGCGATGTCGCGCGGCGCCGCGACGGCGGGGGCGGCCGCAGCCGCGGCGTACGCGGCGCGGACCACGATCGAGGACGACATTCCGCTCGACAGCGGCATTTCCTGCTCAGTCTGACAAGGGGACGTTGATGGCGAAGATGTTCTACGACAAGGATGCGGAGATCGCGCTGATCGCGAACAAGCGCGTGGCGATTATCGGCTACGGATCGCAGGGGCACGCGCATGCGCTGAACCTGCGCGACAGCGGCGTCGAGGTCCGCGTCGGGCTGCCGGCGGCGAGCGCGTCGCGGGCCAAGGCGGAGAAGGACGGGCTGACGGTGCTGGAGCCCGCGGAGGCGGCGCGCTGGGCGGACGTCATCATGATCCTGACGCCGGATCATTCGCAGGCCGCGCTCTACCGCAGCGCCATCGAGCCGCACCTCACGCCCGGCAAGATGCTGATGTTCGCGCACGGCTTCAACATCCGCTTCGGCGCGATCGCGCCGCCGGCGGGCGTCGACGTCGCCATGATCGCGCCGAAGTCGCCCGGGCATCGCGTCCGCGAGCTGTACAAGGAGGGCGGCGGCACGCCGGCGCTGGTCGCCGTGCATCAGGACGCCACCGGGCAGGCGCGCGCGCTGGCCCTGTCGTACGGCAAGGCGCTCGGCGTCACCCGCGCCGGCGTCGTCGAGACGACGTTCGCGGAAGAGACCGAGACGGACCTGTTCGGCGAGCAGGCGGTGCTGTGCGGCGGCGTCAGCGCGCTGGTGAAGGCGGGATTCGAGACGCTGGTCGAGGCCGGGTATCAGCCCGAGGTCGCGTACTTCGAGTGCCTGCACGAGCTGAAGCTGATCGTCGATCTGATGTATCGCGGCGGCCTCAGCTACATGCGCTACTCGATCAGCGACACGGCGGAGCACGGCGACTACACCGCCGGGCCGCGCATCGTCACCGACGAGACGCGGCGGGCGATGAAGGCGCTGCTGACCGAGATTCAGAACGGCACGTACGCCAAGGCGTGGATCGCCGAGAACCAGGCGGGACGCCCGACGTTCGACGCGCAGCGCGCCAGCGAGCAGACGCACCAGATCGAGCGCGTCGGCGCGAACCTGCGGCGGATGATGCCGTTCGTCGATCCGGTGGAGATCGCGCCGCTGGTGACCACGCCCTGAGTGCGTCGGCCCGTCTCAGCGAGGCACTGCTTACAACGCGGTGATCACCACGAACAATCAGGTGTTCTTCGTGGTCTTCGTGGTCTTGGTGCCGGAGCGTCTGCCGTCGGCTCGTCTCGGCGAGCCACCGCTTACAGCGCGGTGATCGCGCTGTAGGTCTCCGGCCGCCGATCCCGGTAGAACTGCCAGGTGTCGCGGACTTCCCTGATCACGTCGAGGTCGAGATCGGCGACGACCAGCTCGTCGCGATCGCGGCTGGCTTCGGCGATGAACCGGCCGCGCGGATCGCAGAAGTAGCTCTGGCCGTAGAACTCGCCGATGTTCCACGGCGCTTCCGTCCCCACCCGATTGATCGCGCCCACGAAGTAGCCGTTCGCCACCGCGTGCGCCGGCTGTTCCAGCTTCCAGAGATACTCCGACAGTCCGGCGACGGTCGCCGACGGGTTGAACACGATCTCCGCGCCGTTCAAACCGAGGATGCGCGCTCCTTCCGGGAAATGGCGGTCGTAGCAGATGTAGACGCCGATCTTCCCGGCCGCGGTCTGGAACACCGGATAGCCGGTGTTGCCCGGACGGAAGTAGTACTTCTCCCAGAAGCCGGGCGCGACCTGCGGAATGTGGTGCTTGCGGTACTTGCCCAGATAGCGGCCGTCCGCGTCGATCACCGCGGCGGTGTTGTAGTAGACGCCGGTGTTCTCGACCTCGTAGATCGGGAGCACGATCACCATGCCGAGCCGCTTCGCGATGTCCTGAAACTGCTTCGTCGTCGGTCCGTCGGGGATCGGCTCGGTCAGCTCGTACCACCGCGTCTTCTGCTCGGCGCAGAAATAGGGCCCGTAGAACAGCTCCTGCAGGCAGAGCACCTGCACGCCCCGCGCGCCGGCCTGCTCGACCAGCGGCAGGTGTTTCTCGATCATCCGCCGCTTCACGTCGTCAGTGGACCCTTCGAGCGAGACGTCCGCCCTGACCTGAATCAGCCCGCCCTTGATGATTCTTGGCATGGGCGGAAGGTAGCACAGTCGGGGATCGGGGGATCGGGGGTATCATCCGCCTCAGGAGAACGCCATGAGCACGATGCTGGCGACGCGGTTCACCGGAATCGATTTCGAGAATCCGTTCCTGCTCGCGTCGGCCCCGCCGACCGAGTCGGACGCGAACATCATGCGGGCGTTCGAGGCCGGCTGGGGCGGGGTCGTCGTCAAGACGATCGGCATGCACCCGGTGGTCAACGTCAAGGGACCGAAGACGAAGTTCCTGCGGTCCGCGATCGACAGCTACCGGATGTCGATGGACAAGCGGCCCAACACGGCGCTGCACTCGTCGTGGAACTGGGAACTGATCTCCGACAAGCCGCTCGACTGGTGGCTGCCGCGCCTGAAGAAGATCAAGGACGCCTTTCCCCACAAGGTCCTGGTCGCGTCGATCATGGCGGGGTCCGCCGACGAGAACGAGCTGAACCACTGGCGCGAGCTGGCCGCGGCGTGCCAGGAGCAGGGCGTCGACGCCTTCGAGCTGAACCTCTCGTGTCCGCACATGGACCGCGTCGACATGGGATCGAACATCGGCAAGAACGTGCAGCTGATCGACACCGTCGTCCGCGCGGTGAAGGAAGTCGCGCGGCGGCCGGTGTGGGTGAAGCTCACGCCGACCACCACCAACATCGCCAAGGAAGCGGAGGCGGCGTTCAACGCCGGCGCGGACGCGATCTCGTCGTCCAACACGTTCACTTCGCTGCCGCCGATCGATCTCGACTCGCTCGAATTCGAGGTCAACGTCGACGGCAAGGTGTCCTACGGCGGACTCGGCGGACCGGCGATCCTGCCGCTCTCGATGGCGAAGATGGCGCAGATGACGACGGCGTTTCCGTCGCGCAGCTTCTCGGGGATCGGCGGGATCTCGGACTTCTCGCAGGCGCTCAATTACTTCCTGCTCGGCTGCGGCACGGCGCAGGTGTGTACGGCGGCGATGCTCGATCACGCGATCGGGCCGAACGTGATCAAAGGATTGATCGCCGGGATGCAGGCGTTTCTCGAGAAGAACGCCGGCAGGGGGTGGCGCTCGCTCGACGACTTCCGCGGCCTCCGCCGCGATCGCATCGTCGCGCACCACGAGATACGGCGGCCCGACGAGAAGGAATACTTCGGCGGGAAAGACGCGCCCGAGGGCTACGCCGCGCCGTCCCTCAACGCCTGAATCGCCGCGCTCTTCACGTCCGCCGGCGTCCACCCCCGCGCGCGCAGCTCGCGGACGCCGGTGTCGCCGTCGGACTTGCTCAGCTTCTGCGCCGGCGATTTCATCAGCAGCGGATGGTGCATGAACGCCGCCGGCTGCGTCCGCCCCAGCAGCCGCGCCAGGCGGATCTGCCGTCCCGTCGACGCGAGCAGATCGATCCCGCGGATCACCAGATCGATTTCCTGATCGAAGTCATCCACGCTGACCGCGAACTGGTAGGTCCAGTTGCCCAGCCGATCGCGAATCAGCACGTCGCCGCACTGCCCGGACGGATCCTGCGCCTGCGGACCGGCCAGCAGGTCGTCGAACCGTTCGACCCCCGGATCCATTCGCACGCGCCAGCCGACCCCGTCGGCGATCGCCAGGCGGCGGCCGCGGCAATGGCCGTCGTAGACCAGCTCCGCCGCGCCGGAGTCGATGGGCGCTGGCCGATCAGCGCCGGCCGCTCGCGCCTCGATGTCCTTTCGCGTGCAGTCGCACGCGTAGACGAGGCCCTGCGCGATCAGCGCGTCGACGCCCCGCCGATACACGGCATCACGATCGCTCTGGCGGACGACGGGGAAGTCCGGCACGTAGCCGAGCCACGCCAGATCTTCGAGGATGCCGGCCTCGTATTCGGGCCGGCATCGCTCGCGATCGTGATCCTCGATGCGCAGAATGACTCGATGATGGCTACCCCACACGTACTCGGCGTTGAGGACGTGCCCGAGATGCAGCCATCCCGTCGGCGCGGGTGCGAACCGTGTCAGCAAGCGCTCTCGATCTTAGTCCTCCTAGAAGAGCCGCGGCACGAACGCCAGCGTGGCGCCGTAGGACGCGTTCCCGGACCGATCGGCGCAGCCGACCACGATCAGGTAGAGGCGGCCGGGTCCTGTGGCATTGCGCTCGGCCCGCAGCCGGACCGTCAGTGACCCTGGCGTGAACTCCCAGTCCGGACTGGTGGTCCCGACCGGCTCGCTGCTGAACACGGCGACGATGCCGCACGTGGGCGCCGGGTCGACGAGATCCGTCGCGGTCACACTTACGGTCACCGGGACCATCTGTCCGAACGGCAGCAGCAGCAGCCACGGACTCGCGGTGACGCTCGTGATCGCCGGCGGCGTCGTGTCGGGCGCCTCCACCGTCATGGCCCCGCACGTGTTCGTCGTCTCACACGAGATGCCGGCCGCTTCGGCGATGATCGTCGCCTGACCCGCGGCGGTTGCGTTCGCGAACCCGAATGGAGAGATCGTCGCGACGCCTGCTGCCGGCGACACGCGCCACGCCACGACCGGCTGTGCGCTGCTGCCGCTGTTGCCCTGACTCAGCGAGAACAGTTGCGGTGACTGCACGCTGAACGCCTCGAGCACCCCCGAGGGATCCTGAGCAACCGGGAAGCCGGTCTGGCCGCCGGCCACGTAGATGACGTCGCCGACGAGCGAGGCGGCCGCGCGTGTCCGCGCCGTGGTCATGGGCGACAGCGCCGCCCAGCCATCAGGCTGCAAACCTGCCACGGGGCGGTACATCTCGGCGAGCTTCAGCGCCCCGTTGTTCGATCCGCCGAACACGAACAACGCGTTCATCGCCACCACGCCGCTTGCGCCGGCCGTCGGCGCCAGCAGGTTCGGGCCCTGCGTCCACGTGTTCGACGCGACGTCGTAGAGATCGACCCGGTTGACCGCGGCGCCGCCTGCCGGCGCGCCGCCGGCGACAACGATCAGGGTCCCGCCGTTGAGCGCCCCCGCCGCCGTTCCCTCGCGGGCGAGCGGCAGCGGCGCGAGCGTCGTCCAGCCGGTTGCCGGATCGAACCGCTCGACGGTATCGACAACGCCGCCCGCGCCCGTGCCGCCGATCGCGTAGAGGCGGCCGTTCGCCGCCACGAGCGAGAAGTTCGACCGCGGCGTCGGCAGCGCGGGCCAGCCGGTGGTCCACACGCCCGTCTGCGGGTCGAACGATTCCACCGCGCCGCTCGCCGCGCCGCCAGCGGTTCCGCCGACGACGAACAACTGGCCGTTCAGCGCGGCCACGCCGGCGCCGTCGCGCGGCGTTGGCAGCACCGCCTCCGGCGTCCACGTGTCCGTCGCCGGGTGATACGCGTTCAGCGCGTCCGTTGCGGCGCCGCCGATCGTGCCGCCGACCACATACACGACATCCGCGCCGTTGACGGCCAGCGTCGCGGCACCCGAACCGAATCGCGGCGCCGGCAGCGGCGCCTTCGGCGACCATCCGGTAATCGAGACCTGCACGGGACTGCCGCCGAAATCCGTCATCGCTCCTTCGAACCGCGTTCCCGTCCACGTTGCGTTGAGCGACACCGACGCGGGCACCGCCGGGTTCGTGCAGGCGATCGTCAACGCCACGCTCGTGTCAGTCGCCGTGCCGGTCGCGCGGACCAGAAGATTGTTGGTCTGTCCCCACAGCTGGTCGACCGCGCCGCTGGCGTCGGGGGTGAACCCCTGGCTCGAGAGGCCGCCGTTCACCGTGCCGCAGGGATCCACGCCGAGGCCCGGCAGGAACCGTACTTGCCAGCGGTGATTCCCAGGTCCGCTGAATGGAGGTCCGCTCGACGGTCCTTGCAGGATCTTCGACGTGCCGTCGGTGAACGCCCCCGTCGCCGTGAACTGCCGGCCCTGTCCCGGCGCGACCGTCGTGGATCCCGGCGTGACGGCGATCGACTGCAGGCCGGCATTCACCGTCACGTTCAGGTTCCGCGTCGCCGTGTTGCCCGACGCGTCACGTACCGTGATCAGCACCGAGGTCATGCCATGCGGGAACAGCGATCCGGAGGCGTGCGACGTCGTCACCGCCGGATTCGGATCGGCGGCATCGGCGATGAACGGGAGCTGATACGTGACGTTCGCGCCCGCCGCGGACGTCGCCGTGGCGAACACGTTTGCCACCGGTCCGATGATCGGCTGCCGGGTGTCGGTGATGTTCACAGGGAACGTCAGCGTCGCCAGCGAGCTGTTGGGACCTTGCGCCGTGCACGTCACCTCCGTCGTGCCGAGCGGGAAGATCGATCCGGAGGACGGGGCACAGCCCGGAATCAGCGGTCCGTCGGAATCGAACGCGCTCACGGTGAACGTCGCGATCCCTCCGCCGAAGCCCGTGGCTTCGGCGGTGACGCCGTTCGGGCCGTTGATGAATGCGTTCGATGGAGTGATGACGATGCCGGCCGGCACTGTGAGCGAGGCGTCATCGTAGCCGGGATCGCTGCTCGTGAACGTCACCGTGACGTCGTAGCTGCCGACGCCGACCGGAGCGTTCACCCCGCCCGGTGAGTAGGCAATCGTCGTGGTGCCGTTGACGAACGCTCCGTTGATGCCGCTGACCGACGCGAACACGGTTCGCGGCGATCCGCTGTAGACGAACGTGCCGGTGCCGGACAACTGGATGGTCGGCGCCGGCAGGTTGTAGCGATGGTGCGTGGCGGTCTGCACGTTGTCGGCGTCCGCACCGCCGATCACGTGAAGCGCGCCGTCGATCACCATCACCGCCGCCGGCAGGTAATGTGCCGCCGGCATCGGCTCGAGCTGAACCCAGCTGTTGGTGGACGGATCGTACGCCTCGACGATGTCGAGCTCCTGGACGTTGTTGCTGCCGCCTGCGGCATACAGGATCCCGTTCAGCACCGCCAGCCCGGCCCCGTAACGCGCCGTTGGCATCGGCGCCAGCGTCTGCCATCCGTTGGTCGCGGGATCGTAGACTTCGACCGTGTTCACGGGCCCGGTCGTGAGCCCGCCGACGACGTACAGCTTGCCGCCGAGGACCGCGGCTGCCGCGTGCGCGCGCGCCGTCCCGATCGACGCTCCCGTGGACCACTGGCCCGTGCCGGGATCGAAGATCCGCAGCGACGTCACCGGGGTGGTGTTGTCAGGATTCATCCCGGTGGCGACATACAGCTTGTCCGCGATGACGCCGCCGGCTGTCGCCGCGGCCGCCTCGGGCAGCGCCGGCCCTTCGGACCACGCGTTGGTGGCCGGGTCGTACATCTGCAGGTTGGCGATGTTGCCGGATTGTCTCTGACCGCCGGCGACATAGATCTTCCCGTTGATCGTTCCCGCGGTCGCCGCGTAGACGCCAATCGGGATCGGCGCGCCGGTCGTCCAGGCATCCGTCTGCGGGTCGTAGATCTCGAGCTGGGTGAAGCGCAGGGGCGCCACGCTCAGTGGATCGACGCAGCAGCCGCTGGCCACGTACAGCTTTCCGTCCAGGACGGCGTGCGGACTTCCGACCCGGGCCGTCGGCATCGGCGCCCGCGTTTGCCAGGTTCCGCCGCCCAGACCCTGGGTGCGCGGCGTCAGAAGCACGAGCGCGCTGACGATCAGCGCGGCACACGTCGATACACGATGCGTCGCAGGTCGCATGGGGAGCTCCTCTCTGAGTTTGGAGGAGCCGAGCATCGTCCACGCGGCGCACGCACCTCAATCGGCATTTGCGCGCATTAGTGCTCTTTGTGTAGAAAGGACCCAAATGCAGCCTTCCCCCGAGGGTAACCGCCGGCTGGACTCGTGGAAGGCGATCGCGGACTACCTGGGTCGCGACGTCGGGACTGTCCGCAGATGGGAAAAAGCGCAGGCACTTCCGGTGCGCCGCGTTCCCGGCGGGCGGGGACGATCTGTTTTCGCCTTCACGGATGAAATCGACGCCTGGCTGCGTGACTCGGAATCGCGAGGCGCCGCCGCGCCGCCGCCGGCGCGATTGTCGCTGCTATCCATGCCGGCGTCGCGGTGGATGTGGCCGGGAGCAGCCCTTCTCCTGATAGTCATCTCTGCGGCAGCCTTCTTCGCTCTTGGCGGCCTGCCAGGCGCCGGCCCAGTCACGATTCAGATTACAGAACTGGGTGTCGTGGCGCAGGACATGTCGGGCGCCGAGCGATGGCGGTATGCGTTTCCGTCCGAATACCGCACGCTGCCCGGCTCGATCGGCCGTCAGTGGGTGGCGCACCCGGGATCGAATCCCGCGGCATACGTCGTCACCTCGCACCGCCTGATGCGCGACAATCGCGTTCTCGGCGGCGAACTGATGGCGTTCGATACGCGCGGCACGGTGCTGCGGCGCTTCTCGTTCGACGACGAGTACCGGCTGCGGGGGACCGCGTTCGGTGCGCCGTGGGCCATGACGACCGTCGCGGCCGAGCCGGGTGGCCGCGTCGCGGTGGCGGCGCATCATTACCTGTGGGAGCCGACCATCGTCACGGTGTTCGACCGCGAGTTCAACCGGACCGGCACGTTCGTGCATGCCGGCTGGATCGAAGCGCTCGCGTGGCTCGGGCGCGATCGCCTGTTGATCGGCGGCTTTCAGCAGGCGCGGAACGGCGGCATGATCGGACTGCTGAATCCGGCAGCGATGCACGGGCAGGGACCGGAGGAGCCGGGCTCGCAGTTCTTCTGCGAAGACTGCGGGCCGGATCGGCCGCTCAAGCTGGTCGTCATGCCCCGGTCGGAATTGAACGTGGTCACCGGATCGCGCTTCAACCGGGCGCTGATCGAGGTGCTGCCGGATCGCCTGATCGCGCGCACCGTCGAGATCCCTGAAGAGTCGCCGTCGCAGGGGGCGCCGGATGCGATCTACGAGTTCACCTACGACCTCGAGTTGCTGGGCGCGACCTACGGCGCGCAGTACTGGGACAAGCACCGCGCGCTGGAGGCTGCCGGAAAGCTACGGCACACCCAGGAGCATTGCCCCGAGCGCTTCGGTCCGCGGCAGATTCACGTCTGGGATCGCGCCTCGGGATGGCACACCAGAGCGCTCCATCCGATTCAGTGAGGCGGGCGATGGTGAGCCTTACTTCTTGACCACCTCGGTTCCGCTGACAGGGATCCCGCAGACCGTCCCCGTGTAGTTGACGGTGACGTTGCCGTCGGCGCCGAGGGTGGCGCGGCTGTTGGTGAACGTGAACGGGCAGTTCACGCCGCCCTGCGAGACGAGCCCCGCCGCACTCCAGTTGATCGCGTCGCCCGACAGCGTTCCCGCGCCGGATCCGCTGACCGCGATGTTCCCGGCGCAGGTGGCCGTGAACGTCACGTTCGCGCTCGTCGCGTTCGTCGGCGTCACCGTGTACTTCACGTTGCCGCATCCGGTCGCGGGGTTGGACGCGTTCACCGATGACCACGTGCCGGCGAACGCGTCCAGCGAGCCCGCCGGGCTCGGGCCCGTGGGACTGCTCGTCTCGTCCTTGTCCTTGCCGTTGAGGAAGGGCAGATTGCACCCGGCGGCGGCGAGGGTCGCGAGAAGGCAGGCTGCGGCGAATCTGGATTTCATACCCGCTGTTATCGTGACGTATGATTCGGTACTTTATGGCTTTCGAAGGCGTCTATTCCATTATCCCCACGGCATTTACCGACTCAGGCGATCTCGATCCGGCGAGCCAGCGCGCGGTGGTCGACCTCTTCATCGACAAGGGAGCGAACGGACTGACGGCGCTCGGCGTCACCGGGGAAGTGGCGAGGCTCGAGGAGCGCGAGCGGGCGGAGATTCTTCAGGTCGTGGTCGAGCAGGCCGCGGGGCGCGTGCCGATCATCGCCGGCACGTCCGCTGAAGGCACCCGGACCTGCATCAGCTACTCGCGCCAGGCGAAGGGGCTCGGCGCGGCGGCGGTGATGGTGAGTCCGCCGCGCATGCCGAAGCTCAATTCCGCCGCGGTCGTGAATCACTACAAGGCGCTGGCGGATGCGGTGGACCTGCCGATCATCGTCCAGGACTACCCGCCGATCACCGGCTTCGCGATGGAGCCCTCGCTGCTCGCGCGCATCGCGAAGGAGGTGCCGGCGGCGCGGACGATCAAGCTCGAGGATCCGCCGACGCCGTTCAAGACCGCCCGCATTCTCGAGGCCGCCGGCGACACGACGGTGCAGATCTTCGGCGGTCTCGGCGGCGTGTTCCTGCTCGAGGAGCTGATCTCCGGCGCGACGGGGGCGATGACCGGCTTTGCGTTCCCGGAAATCCTCGCGCGGATCATGAAACACTGGAATGCCGGCGAGAAGGACGCGGCGGCGGACGTGTTCTATCGCGCCGTGCCGCTGATGCGGTTCGAGTTCCAGGAAGGCATCGGCATGGCGATCCGCAAGGACGTGCTGCGTCGCCGCGGCGCGCTGAAGAGCGCCGCCACGCGCGCGCCGGCGGGAGCGCTCGACGCGCCGACGAAACTGGCGCTCGACCGTGTGCTCGCGTGGGTGACCTCGCAGAAAGGCATGGAATGGATCTCGGTCTGAAGGGGAAGGTTGCCATGGTCGGGGGCGCCAGCCGCGGCCTCGGCTACGCGGTGGCGGAAGCGCTGGCGCGCGAAGGGGCGTCGGTGTCGATCTCCTCGACGACCCCCGCCACGCTGGACGCCGCGGCGAAGCGGATCGCCGGCGCCGTGCCGGGGGCCCAGGTCCTCGCGACGCCGGTGGATGTCCGTCACGCCGATCAGATCGCGGCGTGGGGCAGGCAGACGATCGAGCGCTTCGGCGGCGTCGACCTGCTGTTCACCAACGCCGGCGGCCCCCCGGCGGGTCCCGCCGTCTCGTTCGACGATGCGGCGTGGCAGAACGCGATCGACCTGCTGCTGTTCAGCACCATCCGGATGGTGCGCGCCGCGGTGCCGTCGATGAAGGGGCGCGGCGGCGGCGCGATCCTGATGTCGACCTCGTCGTCGGTGAAGGAGCCGATCGCGAATCTCGGCCTGTCCACCGTGCTGCGCGCGTCGGTCTCGGCGCTCGCCAAGACGCTGGCGCTGGAGCTGGCGGCCGACCGGATCCGCGTCAACCAGATCATCCCCGGGCGCATCGACACCGATCGGGTCAAGCAGCTCGATGAGATCGCGGCGAAGAAGCAGGGGATTGCGGTGGGCGAGGCGAAGGCGAAGGCGGAAGGGACGATTCCGCTCGGCCGCTACGGGCAGATCGACGAATACGGCCGCGTGGCGGCGTTCCTGCTGTCGGACGCCGCGGCTTACATGACCGGCGCGACCGTCCAGGTGGACGGCGGCCTGATCCGGAGCGTGCTGTGAGAAAAAGGGGACAGTCCCCATTTTTCGCGCCTGTTTTCGCGGCTGTGGGAAAAAGGGGACTGTCCCCTTTTTTCGGGGCAGAAGGGGACAATCAGTGTCAGTGATGCGGAAGGTGCTGCTCGCCATGTCGACCTCGGCGTTCCTGCGGGAGCAGGCGACCAGGCGGGCGTTCGTTCGACGGTCCGTCTCCGCGTTCATGCCGGGCGAGCAGGTGGAAGACGCGCTCGGCGCCGCCGCGGTCCTGAAGCCGCAGCGGATCCACACCATCCTCACGCGGCTCGGCGAAGGCGTCACCACACTCGACGAGGCGGAACGGGTCACACAGCACTATCTCGACGTGCTCGACAAGGTTCAGGCCGCCGGACTGGACGCGCAGATCTCGGTGAAGCCGACGCAGCTCGGACTCGATCTCGACCCCGAACAGTGCCAGCGGAATCTCGACCGCATCTGCGAGAAGGCGGCTCGGCTCGACAACGTCCCGGTCTGGATCGACATGGAGAACTCGCCGTACGTCGATCCCACGCTGAAGCTGTTCCGCACCAGCAAGGCGCGCTACCCGGGCGTCGGCATCGCGATCCAGGCGTATCTCTATCGCTCGGCGAAAGACATCGAGAGCCTCATCCCGCTCGGTCCGGCCGTCCGGATCGTCAAGGGCGCGTACCTCGAGCCGCCCGAGATCGCGTATCCGAAGAAGTCGGACGTCGACGAGAACTTCTACACGCTCTGCTGCCGGCTGATGGCCGCGGACGCGCAGCAGTCGGGCACGCTGCTGCACATCGCCACGCACGACGCGGCGCTCGCGGATCGGCTGCTGGCGTTCATCGACAAGAACAACGTCCCGCCCTCCGCCTACGAGTTTGCGATGCTGTATGGCATCCAGCGCGGCCAGCAGCAGCGGCTGGCGCAGAGCGGACGGCGGATCCGCGTCCTCATCAGCTACGGCGAGTACTGGTATCCGTGGTACATGCGCCGGCTCGCGGAGCGGCCCGCGAACGTCACGTTCGTCCTGAAGAACCTGTTCGGAGGTTAGATGACGCGGCTGCTCGCGGGTCTCGCGGCGCTGCTGATCCTGGCCGCCACCACGGCGGCGCAGGGCCAGTCCGGCAGCGCATCCGGCGCACGTACGATGGCCCTCACCTTCGACGATCTGCCGAAGTCGACGGGCATGGACGATCTGGAGTCGGCTCGCCGCACGACCGGCTCGATCCTCCGGGTGCTGAAGGCGCACCAGGCGCCGGCGGTCGCGTTCGTCAACGAAGGCAAGCTCTACGCCGGGCCGACGATGGTGCCGGAGCGGGCGGCGCTGCTGCGGATGTGGGTGGAAGGCGGCGTGCCGCTCGGCAACCACACCTACAGCCATTTCGATCTGAACGACGTCCCGCTCGACAGATTCCAGGACGACATCGTCCGCGGCGAGCGCACGTCCACGCGCCTCATGCGCGGCTCGGCGGAGCCGCGCTGGTTCCGCCACCCGTACACGCACACGGGACCGACCAGGGAGATCAAGGCGTCGCTGGAGAAGTTCCTGACCGGCCGCGGCTATCGCATCGCGCCCTTCACGATCGAGAACAGCGACTGGGTGTTCTCGGCCGCTTACACCAGGGCGTTACGCACCCCCGACCAGGCGCTCGCGGCGAAGATTCGCGACGCCTACCTGGCCTACACCGACACCATGCTCGACTGGTGCGAGACGCTGTCGGCCGAGACGTTCAATCGTCAGATTGCGCAGATCCTCCTGATTCACTCCAACGATCTGCACGCCGACGCGCTCGACGCGCTGCTGACGCGGATCGAGAAGCGGGGGTACCGCTGGATGACGCTGGCGGATGCGATGAAGGATGCGGCCTATGCGACGCCGGACGACTTCGTCGGCACCTCCGGACCCTCGTGGCTGCACCGCTGGCGGGTGAGCCTCAACCAGCCGTCGCGGCTGCGCGACGAACCCGATCCGCCGCAGTGGGTCGTGGACCTCACGAAATAGCATGCGTCCCACGCGCCGCCTCGCCGCCGCCTGCGCGGTCATCACGCTGACCGGCGTCCTGGCGGCGTCGCAGCCGCCGGCCTTCGATCTCGTCATCCGCGGCGGACGCGTCGTGGATCCCGAGACCGGCCTCGACGCCGTCCGCAACGTCGGCATCGCCGCCGGACGGATCGCCGCGGTCTCGACCGGGCCGCTGGCCGCGCCGCTGACCCTCGACGCGAGCGGACTGGTGGTGTCGCCGGGTTTCATCGACCTGCACGTCCACGTCAACGACGCGGCGACCTACCGTCTCGCCGCGCAGCAGGGGGTGACCACGGCGCTCGACCTGGAGATTGGCGCCCCGGACGTCGCCGCCTTCTATGCCGCCCGCCGCGGCGGCGCCGCGATCAATTACGGCACGTCCGCCAGCCATCCGTGGTCGCGCGTGCGCGCGTTCGGCGCCGAGCCTCCGGCCGGACCGATCGTTCCGGCGAGCGGCCGCGAGACGGAAACCGTCGCCGGCGAGGCCGAACGGCGCGCGCTGCGCACGCGGCTCGAGCAGGAACTGGCCGCCGGTGCGCTCGGCATCGGCATGGGGCTCGTCTATACGCCGGGCACCACGCGCGCGGAAGCAATCGAGACGTTCCGCGTGGCCGCGGAGCACCGCGTGCCGGTGTTCGTCCACGTCCGCAGCTCGGGCCGGATCGAGCCGGGCTCGAGCATCGAGTCGGTCGGCGAGGTGATCGCCGCCGCCGCGGTGACCGGCGCGCCGCTGCACATCGTCCACATCAACAGCAGCTGCCTGGCGGACGTGCCGGAATGCCTGCGCATGATCGCCGGCGCGCGCGCGCGCGGACTCGACGTCACCGTCGAGGGCTATCCGTACGGCGCGGGCATGACCGATCTCAAGTCCGCCGTCTTCAACCCGGGCTGGCAGCAGCGGCTCGGGATCACCGAGCGCGAGCTGTCGATTCCGGAAACCGGCGAGGCGCTCACGGCGGAGACGTTCGCGAAGTACCGCGCCCGGCCGGAGCCGCGCCTCGTGCTCATCCAGTCGAATCCCGACAGCATCGTCGATGCGGTGATCGCCGATCCGCTGACGATGATCGCGAGCGATGCGGTGATGCAGAACGGGAAGGGGCACCCGCGCGCCGCCGGCGCGTTCGCCCGCGTCCTCGCGCGCTACGTCCGCGAGCGGCGGACGCTGACGCTGAGCGATGCGATCCGCAAGATGTCGCTGATGCCGGCGCAGCGGCTCGGCGCCTCGCGCAAGGGACGGCTGCAGGCCGGCGCGGACGCCGACATTGCGGTGTTCGATCTCGACACGGTGGCGGATCGCGCGACCTACGCGTCGCCGGCGGTGCCCGCGGCCGGCGTCCGCCATGTGCTCGTGAACGGCGTGGCGGTGGTCAAGGACGGCGCGTTCGTGGAGGGCGCCGCGCCCGGACGGGCGCTCCGCCGCCCCTGACGCCCCGGATCGCACGGACAACACGGATTCGGAACCGAACCTCACCGTGTCCGCGACATCCCGCGAATCAGCAATCCGTGAAATCCGTGAAATCCGCGGCTACCGGACGGTCGCGGAGGCGGTGGCCAGCGGCGCCGCGCTCTGCGACGACATGGCGTCGAAATACCGCACGAACCGGGACGGCTCGTCCGCCGGGTAGCCGCGGAGATTGTCGGCCCAGCGGAATCCGATCGGCTGGAACAGCAGCGCCGCCTCGACGGTGAACGGGGCGGACGCGCCCGCCAGGTCCACCGCATAGCGGACGCGATCGCCGCCGCTCGTGAAGTCGGCGTCGTCGCGCGCGTCGCCGTGGACGGCGATGTCGGCATGCGCCGTGTGCTTGTCGAAGCCCTTCGGCAACAGCCGGTTGTCTTTCGCGTAGCGCAGCGCCGAGATCAGGCTCGTCGTGATTGCGCCGGCGCCGTCCGCCAGAATCGACTCGTAGATCTGCACCTGATCGCCGCGCCGGATCTCGCGATAGTGCGGCTCGAAGGCGGCCGGCTGCTCGTCGTTCGCGTTCCCCTCGATCGCGCCGGACGGCCGCAGCGCGCCGGACGAGAACACCGTCCGCCCGGAGCCGTCGCGGACGATCAAGCGGATCCACGCACGGCGCGAAGGGTATGCGGTCGGCAGCTTGTGCCCCGACAGGTTCGCGATCGACACGTCCACCGTCAGCTGCCGGCCGTCGCTCGCGGCGCGATCGATCGTCAGCCGCGCGGTGGATTCCTCGAGATGCGCCAGCGTCGACGCAGATGCCTGCTCCAGTTCCGCCGGCAGCGCCTCCACGCCGAGCGCGTCGCGGAAGCGATTCAGCATCGCGAGCACGAAGAAGTTCCCGCCGACGAACGAATGTTTCCTGGCGCCGGCGCGCGGCTGGCCGAGCACGGACGCGATCGGCGCCTCGCCGGCGATCGCCGGCATGTGGCACGTCTGGCAGCTCGCCGACTCGACGTAGATCGAATGCTGCCATTCCTGGAACGGCACCTGTTCGGGAAAGCGGCCGACGGCCTGACCGGCGCGGTCGCGCGCCGTGGTGTAGAGCGTATGGCAGGTCGCGCACAGCTCGGACTGGCGGACGTGCGCTCCCTCGGTCTGGCGGAATCCCGTCGCCGAGTGCATCACCTTCTGAAGCGCCGGGTCCGGCGTGAACGGCCCGAACAGCGGACGCGCCTCGGCCGGCGTCTTGGTGTCGATGGTGAAACCGCCGCTGAAGCTGCCGGGCGAGCCGAAATTGCCCGGCGTGATCTGGTGGCACAGCGTGCACGACACGCCGTCCTGCGCGAGGCGAGACAGGGCATCAGGCTGGGCGGCGCCGGGACGCGCTGCCTGTGGCAGGTGCGCGAAGACGGAAGCCGGCGTGCCCGCCGCGCGCGCCGCGGTGTGCGACATCGGCATGTGGCAGGTCGAGCATTCATCCTCGATCTCGTGCGCCGCCCGCGGATGATCGATCGTTTCGCGCCGCACGGACGCCTGCCAGTACGGATCCCTCGATGAGTTCGCCATCATCGTCGCCCGCCACGCGACGCCGATCGAGAGATCTTCGCCGGACGCCGACGTCATTCCGTTGTGGCACGCCATGCACTCGTGTGAGGCGACGAACAGCCCCGAACCCGCCGAAGGCGCTTGTGCTCGTCGAGCGTCAGGTGTGCGCGCCGCCGGAAGGGACAGGCAAACCGCCCACAGCAGGGAAGCGAGGAACAGCAAGCGGCGCGGAGGCGTGACGGTCACCCTCTCACCAGCCCGTGAAGAAGCCGCCGTCGAACCAGTCCCACAGCAAGTAGGCATGGAACGTCCGTCCGCGCCCTTCACGATTGGCCACGGGCACCTGGAGGCCGGCGCTGACCAGCACGTGATGGCGGCGGCTCAGCGAGACCTGCACTTGCGGAACGACGTCCCACTCGATCGGCGCGCCGGCGACGAGCGGCCTCGCCGCGGCGAGTTCGAGCATCGGCGACCATTCGCGGTGAAAGCGTCCCTCGAAGAACGTCTGCCCGGCGGCGAGGCGGACGAAGGCTTCGCGGGACGCCCTGGCGGTATCGCCGGGCAACTCGACCCCCGCCTGCGCCTGAAGGAAGCCGCCGCCGATCGCCTGACCCGCGGACACGAACGGCTCGAACACGACGGTGCCATTGCCGGCACCGGTGGAACGGCGGCCCGTGGGCAGCACCAGCTCCCCGCCCAGGCTGACGATCGATCCGCGCTCCGCGTCATGAAAAACGACATGCTTGAACGCGGCGGCGAAATCGCCGAGCCCGCGCGTCCACGGTCCCTCGCTGCCGGACTGCTGCAGCGCGACCGGGACGGCGACTTCCCACTGCGATCGCGCGCCGATCCTGCGCTCGTAGATGGCGCTGGTGGTAACTGACGCGCCGCCGCGGCGGCTCGCGCGCACCACGAACAGCGCCTCGTTCTCGGGATACGCCTTCTCCGTGACCAGCGCGCGCGGCAGGTTGAGATCGCCGGGCGGCCAGCGACGATCGCCGCACAGGCCGCGAATGTGGCCGACGACGCGAAGGATCTCGTCGTCTGTGAGGGCGCCGCCGAACGCCGGCATCCGCCGGGCGAACGCCCGCACCGGTCCGCCGGCGTGCACGATGGCGAACCAGTCGGCCTCCGCTTCCGGCGAGGCGAAGGCGCAGTCGGCGAAGTCGGGGAGCGGAGTGTCGAAGCCGACGCGCGCCTGCGGCGCTCCGCGGCCGTCGGGCCCGTGACACGCCGCGCATGCGGCGCGATAGATCTGCTCACCCGAACGCTGGGCGGATGCATGGGACGGCGGCGCGGCCAGGTTCGTGCCGGGCGTCTGCGCCTTCAGACCGATCGTCGCGCCGAGGAGGACTGCCGCTGTGAGGGTGAGACCGAGACCCTTCATCCGCGCACGAGCATAACCCCGTTCAGTCCCCTTCCAGCAACAGCAGATGCGCGTCGCCCGCGTTCAGACCGACGTACAGGCCATTCTCGAGATCGGCGCGCGTCCGGTGGTAACGCGCGGCCGTCAGCGCGTCGACCAGATCGAACGCGTCGCCCGGCGGCAGATGCCCGATGTCGAGGAAGCCGTGCGACTCGCGGCCCGACAGGTTCACCGCGATCACCGCAAGCTGGCGGTCGAGGCGCCACGCCGACGCGATCAAGTTGCCGTGGGTGCCATCGCCGGCGTTGCGAACGTCCAGCAGCGACCACGATCCGTCGTGAAAGAGCGGGTCGCGCAATGCCTGGAGCACTCGCGCGTAGAGCTCGCGAATCTCCGGACGATCCGGCTCCGGCGCCCAGCGCCCGAGCTGAACGGGCGCGCGGACGGCGGCGCCGGCGAACTGCCCGTCGAAGAAGAAGCGCAGCCCGGGCAGCGTGAACGTCAGGACCACCGCGGCGCGCACCCGTCCGTCGAGCGCGTCGGCGCTGCGCGCCTCGTCGTGGTTCTCGAGGAAGCGCGCCAGCCGGGCGCTGTAGGCAGGGTCAGCCTGCAGGTGGCCGCGCACACGGCCGGCATCGCCGTGGCGCAGCCGATCGAGCAGCCGCTTGTCGTACGTGAAATGAAAACCCTGCTGCTGCAGCTGGTACTCGCGGTCCCAATAGACTTCGGCGAGGTAGATCATGGGCACGCGGGCGGTCGCGTCCGGCCAGAACTCGCGCTCGGGCTGACGCCAGAGGAGATCGACACGCTCCGACCAGGTCCGTGCGAACACGTCGTTCAGCGCCAGCATCGCCATGTCGCAGCGCACGCCGTCGCAATGCCGCGCGATCGCTGCGAGCTCGCCAACCAGGGCTTCGCGCGTCTCCGGGTTGAACAGGTTGAGCTGCGCGACGTCGCGCCACGGCGGAAGAAACGGGTCGCGGCCGCAGGCGATGAAGCGGAGCGTCCGTCCGTCGGGGCTTTCGATCGGCCGGAACAGCTCGGGAGCGGCGCGGTAGTCGTCGAGCGTCCCCTGAACGAACCGTTCCGGGTGCGCTCCGATCCACGCGTGATCGAACCCGAGATGATTCGGGATGAAGTCCAGGAGCAGCCGCATGCCGCGCGCGGCGAGCGCCGCGCGCGCCGCGTCGACGCCGGCCCATCCCCCCATCCGCGCCTCGGGCTGGTAGGCCTGAATCGAATACGGCGATCCCGGTACGTCGTCCATCGACCACCCCGGCAGCGCGCGATCGTATTCGCCGAGCAGGGCGAGATCCGTCCGCGCGAGCGTGCGCCCGACGGCGCTGCGCTGCCAGACGCCCATGAGGTAGACGACGTCCATGCCGGTTGCGGCGATCGCGTCCCATTCCGCGCCGGGCACATCGATGAGGGTCACGCGCCGGCCGGAGCGGCTCGAGAGGCGCTCGAGCCAGGGCCACGCGCTGATCTCGTAGAGATGTGGATGTGTTCGCATGCTCCCGGAGAGCGAGCGATCCGCGGCTAGCGGATCGCGGCTTCGGCTTTCCGCATCGCGGCGATGAAGCGGGACGGCTCGAACGCCGACGGCGCCTCGAACTGCTTGAACAGCTCGGTGAACACCGGCGTCAGCGGCGCCGGGTCCTGACTGCGCGCGCGGGCCAGCGCCGTCGCCAGCACCTCGGCCGCCATGGCGGCCTGCTCGGCGGCGCGCTCGCCGCGGGCGGCGATCGACGGCGCGTCGGCGAAGATGCCGCGCAGCATGGCGGACGCCGTTTCGGCGGTGGCCGGCGAGGTCATCGCGCGGGTGATCGCGCGATCGACGATGGCCCGCGCGCTGCCCGCAAGCGAGACGACGGCGTCCGGCTTCACCGCCAGCCGCGTGGCCTCGATCTGCAGCTGTCCCATGATGGCGTCGAGTTCGCCGGCCGACGGCGCGTCCCATGCCGCCACGACGCGGCGCGCCGTGACGTAGCGGGCGAGCTGCAGGGGCGGCAGCCCGGGCCGCGCGCGGTTCTCGTAGCCCTGCGCCTGCCGCCAGCTGTCTTCCGGCCGCGTCAGGCTGTGATGGCACGCGAAGCAATCGAGCTCCGCGTACTCCGGCCACACCGGCCCCTTCACGCGCCGCCCGAGTCGATCCAGGCTGGCGCGCAGGTGCGCCAGCTGCCCCACGGCGAACGTGCGGACCGGACGGTAGGGGTCGGCGTCGGACGTGTCCTTCCAGTGCCGGGGCATCGCCGCGCTGAACGCTTCCAGCTCGAAGACGAGATCGGGATGCCCGGCCGCGATCATCTCGTGATCGACGAATTTCTCCGCGGTGCCGAGATGGCAGGTGAGGCAGCGATCGGTGCGCTTGACGACGTCCTTGGTGTCGTACATCCCGCGTTTCACCGATTCCTCGTGGGTCGCGTCGCGCGTCACGTGATAGCCGAGCCAGCCGCTCGCCGGGCCGTGGCACGCCTCGCAGCTCACGCCTTCGGTGGCGAACGTGCGGGCGCGCGCCGCCGGCGGAACGTCGAGGGCATGGCAGGCGAGACACTTCTGCGCCTGCTGCGGCGCCGCGATGCCGAGGATCCTGCCCATCCGCTGCGACACCGCGTTGCCCAGCACCTCGGTCGCGCGGGCGTGGCGATCGCGTCCGATCCAGGTGCTGTACTCCGTCTGGAGGATCCGGCCGCCGCCCGGGCGGATGGCGCCGTGGCAGGCGACGGCGCTGCACGATCCGGGGCCGACGTAGTTGCCGGTCTCCGGTGACTGCTGCGCCGACAGCGGGATGGCGGCCGCGAGCGCGAGAGCACCGGCGGCGACTGAGAGGATCGGAGCTGCGCGTCGCACGTCGCGCCCGTTTATATCAGATCCGCTGTCTGATATATTCCGTGAGCCTGTGCAGGGCCGCGCTCCGACATCCCCCATCTTCGACGAGCTGCGCGGCATCCAGCGCGCCCACGGCTACTTGCCCGAACGCGAGCTGCGCGCGCTGGCCGACCGCATGTCGCTGCCGCTGTTCCGGCTGCAGGCGGTGGCGAGCTTCTACCCCCACTTCTTCCTGAAGCCTCCCGCGCGCGCCGAAGTGCGCGTCTGCGGCGACATGGCCTGCCACCGCCGCGGCGGCAACGCGCTGCGCGAGCGCCTCGCCGCGCGGTACCACGGCCAGGACGTCAACATCCGGCACGTGTCGTGTCTCGGCCGCTGCGACACCGCCCCGGCGATGGCGGTGAACGACCAGATCTTCGAGCGGGTCGGCGACAGTGACGCCGCGGCGCTGATCGACTTCGCCGCCGCCGGCGCGTCGCCGGAGCAGCTGGCCGCGCGCCGGCCGCATCCGGTGCCGCGGCCGATCGCCAGCGATCCGTATGCCGACGAGGCCGCGCGCTACGGCGTGCTGCGATCGTTCGTGCAGTCGAAGGACTGGACCGGCCTGATCGCGACCCTGAAGGCGAGCGGCCTGCGCGGCCTCGGCGGCGCGGGCTTTCCCACCGGCATGAAATGGGAGCTGGTGCGCAGCCAGCCGGGCCCCGAGAAGTTCATCGTCTGCAACGCCGACGAGAGCGAGCCGGGCACGATCAAAGACCGGCACATCATGACCAGCGCGCCGCACCTGCTGATCGAAGGCATCGTGCTCGGCGGACTGGTGGCCGGCGCGCGGCACGGCATCATCTACATCCGCCACGAGTATCCCGATCAGGAGCACATCCTCCAGCGGGAGATCGACCGCTGCTACGCGGCCGGCATCCTCGGATCCCGCGTGCTGGGATCCGATCTCGCGTTCGACCTGGAGATCTTCGTCAGCCCCGGCCTCTACATCTGCGGCGAGGAGAGCGCGCTGCTCGAGGCGATCGAAGGCAAGCGCGCGGAGCCGCGCAACAAGCCGCCGTTCCCCGGGCAGCTCGGAGGCGGCCTGTGGGCGAAGCCGACGGTGATCAACAACGTCGAGACCTTCACCTTCGTGCCGATCATCCTCGCGCGCGGCGTGGACTGGATGAAGTCGGCGGGCAGGAACGGCTCCGCCGGCATGAAGTTCGTCGGCGTCAGCGGCGACGTGGTCAATCCCGGCGTCTTCGAGGTGCCGATGGGCACCACCTATCGCGAGCTGATCGAAGGGCTCGCCGGCGGCGCCGCCCCGGGACGCACGATCAAGGCGTACGCCCCGTCGGGCCCCGCCGGCGGCTACCTGCCGGCGTCGATGCTCGATCTGCCGCTCGACTGGAACGCGATGACCCAGGCCGGCGCCACGGTCGGCTCCGGGGCGATCGTCGTCTGCGACGACCGCGCGTGCATGCTCGACATGGCGCTCAACTCGGTGCGGTTCTTCCGCAACGAATCGTGCGGCAAGTGCGTGCCGTGCCGCACCGGCTCGACCAAGCTCGCCGAGATGCTGGCCGGGTGGGCGGGCGGACACCGCGGGGCGGACGATCTCGCGCTCTACCAGGAGCTGTGCCACGCGATGAAGATGACGTCGATCTGCGGCCTCGGCCAGGTGGTGCACGTGCCGATCGCGTCGGTGATGAAGCACTTTGCCGACGAGGTCGAGCAGCACGCGACGCGGCAGGTCTGCCGGGCCGGCGTGTGCTTTCCGGGAGCGCGGACGTGAGCACGGTCGCGCTCACGATCGACGGCCGCGAGATCGCCGTCCCGAAGGGGACGACGATCTTCGACGCGGCGCGGCTGAACGGCATCGCCATTCCGACGCTGTGCCATCAGCAGAACCAGACGCCGGTCGGCGTCTGCCGCGTCTGCGTCGTCGACGTCGGCGCCCGGGTCTACGCCGCCTCGTGCATCCGCGAATGCGAGCCCGGCATGAAGGTGCAGACCGCGTCCGCCCCCGTCGTCCAGGCGCGCACCACGCTGATCGAAATGCTCATGGCCGACCATCCCACGCCGTGCGCACGGCAGGAGCGGAGCGGCGACTGCGAGCTGGAGACGATGGCGGCGGCGGCGGGCGTGTCGCAGCCGCGCTTCGCGCGCCGGCTGTCGCCGCGCGGCCGGGACGATTCGTCGCTGAGCATCGCCGTCGACCATGAAGCGTGCATCCTGTGCGACCGCTGCGTCCGCGGCTGCGACGACATCAAGAAGAACATGGTCATCGGCCGCAGCGGTCGCGGCTATACGGCGCACATCGGCTTCGATCTGGACCTGCCGATGGGCAGCTCCACGTGCGTCTCGTGCGGCGAGTGCATGGTGTCGTGCCCGACCGGCGCGCTCACCAACAAGCGCGTGGTCGACGCGCAGCTGGAAGGGGATCGGCTCGACCCCGAATGGATCCTGCAGCTGCCGGTCTTCAAGGGGGTGTCGGGCACGTTCCTCGAGCTGAATCAGGGCGCGGTGGTGAAGCGCTCGATTCCCGCGGGCGAGACGATCTGCCGCGAAGGGGAGTTCGGGTCCACGGCCTTCTACATTCTCGAGGGCACCGTCGAGGTCTCGATCAACACGCCGATCGGCCACGTCCAGCAGCAGGACGCCGGCGGCCTGTCGCGCTGGTTCCGCCGGATCCGGAGCACGCTGGCCGATCGCCAGGCGCACACGCGCACCGAAGAGAGCGGGCGCCGCTACATTCCGATCGACGCGCCGGTCGATCTTCCGTACGAGAAGCCCATCGCGGAGCTGGCGGCGGGAGATCTGTTCGGCGAGATGACCTGCATGAGCTTCCATCCGCGCTCGGCGACGGTGCGGGCGAAGACGCCGGTCGTCGTGCTCGAGATGCTGCGGAACGTGCTGGACATCCTGCAGAAGAACAAGACGTTCCGTGCGGAGCTGGATCGCAAGTACCGGCAGCGGGCGCTCGAGACGCACATCCGCAGCGTCCCGGTGTTCGCGGCGATGCCGCCCGATTTCATCGGCTACCTGCGCGAGCGCGTCGAGTTGATGCGGTTCTCGCCCGGCGAAGTCATCGTCCGGCAGGGAGACGCCGCCGACGCGTTCTATCTCGTTCGCATGGGCTTCGTGAAGGTCAGCGAACGCCATCCCGGCGGCGACGTCGTCCTCACGTATCTCGGCCGCGGATCGTACTTCGGCGAGATGGGGCTGCTGGGGGGCGGCGTCCGCACGGCGACGTGCACCGCGCTCGATCACGTCGACGTGGTGAAGATTGCCGGCGAAGACTTCCACTTGATGCTGTCGCGGTTCCCGGCGGTGCGCGAGGCGCTGGAGAAAGTGGCGCAGGAGCGCGCCGCGATGAATCAGCGCCGCGCCGCTGCGACCGAGACCGTGCCGATCGACGACTTCCTCAACCAGGGGCTGATGGAAGCGCAGAGCCTGCTGGTGCTGGATCTGGAGAAGTGCACGCGGTGCGACCAGTGCGTGAAGGCGTGCGCCGACGCGCACGAGGGGGTTACGCGTCTGGTCCGCGAGGGGCTGCGGTTCGACAAGTATCTCGTCGCCACGTCGTGCCGATCGTGCCGGGATCCGCTGTGCATGGTCGGCTGCCCGGTGGGCTCGATCCGCCGCCGCAACTCGATGGAGATCATCATCGAGGACTGGTGCGTCGGCTGCGGCCTCTGCGTGCGCAACTGCCCGTACGGCAACCTGAACCTGCACGCGTTCGGTGCCCGCAGGAAGGCGACCGGCTGCGATCTGTGCATGGAGCACGACGAGCCGAGCTGCGTGTACGCCTGCCCGCACGATGCGGCGCACCGGGTCGAACCGCTGACCTACTTCGGCGGCATGCTCGGGATCCGGGAGCAGACGGCGAAGGGATCGACCGAGGGGACGAGCAAGTGAAGGGCGCGGCGTGCTGATCGACCGTTCGCACCGCGGCTGGGCGATGGCCAGCGCCGCGATCCTCGGCGCCGCGGTCGTCGCCTACGTGCCCTACACGCTGCGATCCGCGCCGCCGGGCGGCGGCACGATGCTCGGCCTGGTGTACGGGACGACCGCGTTCGGGTTCATGGCGTACGCCACGCTGCTGGCGCTGCGCAAGAAGTTCCCGATCTGGCGCATCGGCCGCACGCAGTCGTGGATGCGCGGGCACCTGTGGCTGGGGGCGCTGTCGCTGCCGCTGGTGCTGCTGCATTCCGGATTCCTGTTCGGCCACGGGCTGACTTCGATTCTGATGTGGCTGTTCGTCGTGGTCTGGGCGAGCGGGTTGTTCGGCGCCTGGCTGCAGCACACGATGCCGCGCCGGCTGCTGCGCGAGGTCCCGATGGAGACCATCTACGAGCAGATCGGCCGCGTGCGGGCGCAACTGCTGGACGAAGGGGATGCGGTAGTGGCCGACGCGTGCGGCAAGCTGGAGGTCGAGGTGGCGCCTCCGCGCCCGCAGCTGCTGCCGGCCGCGTCCGCCGCCGGTCCGGCGGTGGCCAGCCACCTTCTGGTCAGCGTGCTGCGGACGGGGAGCGGCGGGGCCGACGCGGGCGCGCCGCTGCGGGACTTCTACCTGACCGAGATCCGTCCGTTCCTCGAGGCGCCGTCCCGCAGGCACCCCGTCGCGGACGCCGCGGCCGCGGCGGTGATGGCGGCGAAGGTGCGGGCACTGCTGCCGCCGGCCCTGCACGCGCCGCTCGAGGATCTCGCGAACCTGTGCGAGGAGGAGCGGCAACTGCTGCGTCAGGAACGGCTGCACGGCACGCTGCACGCGTGGCTGATCGTGCACGTGCCGCTGGCGTATGCGGTGATGGTGCTGGCCGTGGTGCACCTCGTGATGGCGCTCAGGTTCTAGGTCACTGCGATGCGCATCCGAACCGCCAAGACACTCGCCGAGCGCATCGACCTGCACTACTTCAAGCGCGCGCACGGCATGCGGCGCTGGCGGTACGTGTTGTCGGCCGCGGCGCCGCTGGCGGCGGCGCTGTGGGTGGCGGCACTCATGGCCGCGGGAAGCCGCACGCCGTACAGCCCCGGCCCGGTCTCGGCCGCGCACGCGTTTGCGGAGAACCGCTGCGAGGTCTGCCACGCCGGCTCGGCCCCCGGCTCGCCGCCGGCATCCGCGTTCCGTGCCCACACCACCGACGCCGCCTGCCTCACGTGCCATGACGGACCGGCACACGCGCCGAACCAGCCGTCCCCGCCGGGGTGCGCCTCGTGCCATCAGGAGCATCGCGGCCGCGTCCAGCTGGCGAGCATCGACGACGGGTACTGCGCCGGCTGTCATGCGAACCTGAAGACGGCGCACGGAGAACCGCGGGTTGCGAGGCAGGTGGGATCGTTTCCCGCCGGTCATCCCGAGTTCGCCGCGCTCCGTCCCGGCACGCGCGATCCGGCGCGGCTTCGCTTCAACCACGCCGTGCACATGAAACCGGACCTGCGCGGGCCCAAGGGGCGCGAGCAGCTCGCGTGCGCCACCTGTCACACGCCGGAGGCCGTTGCCGCGGTCAGCGGAGCGAAGCGGCCGGCGCGGACGGGGCTGATGTCTCCGGCGACCTACGAGCGGAACTGTGCGAGCTGCCACCCGCTGTTCTTCGACGAACGGCTCGAGCGCGTGGCGCCGCACGCCGAGCCGGCCGCCGTGCGCGCGTTCGTGCGCCAGGCGCTGACCGATTACATCCGCGCCAATCCGGACGACCTCTCGAAGCCGGATTCCGCGCTGCGCCGCGTGCCGTTGAACTTCCCGCGTCCGCCGGAGCCGCCGGCGCGGACCGCGGATGAATGGGTCGCACGGCGGGCGGCGGCCGACGAACGGCTGCTCTGGAACAAGACCTGCGTCGAATGTCACTCCGCCTCCGCGTCGGCCGATCTGCCCGTCTACGAGCCGACCAACGTCACGAAGCGCTGGATGCCGCGGGCGGCATTCGATCACTCGCCGCACCTGATGGTCGCGTGCGCCAGCTGCCACGCGGCCGGGTCGAGCACCAGTACGGCCGACGTGCTGCTGCCCCCGGCCTCGCTGTGTGCGTCGTGCCATTCGGGGGCGCGGGGGACGCTCCTCTCGCCCGGCGGCGGCGCGGAGAGCCGCTGCTTCGCGTGTCACCGGTATCATGACTGGACGAAGGCGCGTCCGGTCACGCCGTCGTATCCGCTCAGCAACACCAGATGAGGCCGTCATGAAAGCGATCGTGGTCAGACCCGGGGTGAAAGACAGCATTCACATGCGCGACATGCCGGATCCGCGTCTCAAGCCGGATCAAGTTGCGGTGAAGATGCTGCGCGTCGGCCTCTGCGCGACCGACGCGGAGATCAATCACGGGGTGTACGGCGAAGCGCCTGCCGGCGAAGAATTCCTGATCCTCGGCCACGAGAACCTCGGCGTGGTCGAGGAAGTTGGGAAGAAGGTCAAGGGCTGGAAGTCCGGGGACCTCGTCGTCTCGACGGTGCGCCGCCCGTGCGGCAGGTGCCCGCAGTGCCGCGCCGGCGAGAACGACATGTGCAGCAGCGGCCAGTACACGGAACGCGGCATCATGCGCCGCCACGGCTTCATGGCGGAGTACTACGTCGAGCACCCCGCGTTCCTGAACAAGATCCCGAAGGCGATTCGCGACTTCGCGGTGCTGCTCGAGCCGATGTCGGTCGTGCAGAAGGGCATCGACCACTCGTACCTGCTGCAGCAGCGGCTGACCGGATGGAATCCGAAGTTCGGCATGGTGCTCGGCGCCGGCCCCATCGGCCTGCTCGCCGCGTCGGTGCTGCGCATCCGCGGCCTGCGCACCGTCGTCGTCGGCCGCGAGGAGCCGAACGACTACCGGGCGCAGATCGCAAAGCAGATCGGCGCGGAATATCTCTGCGCGGCGAACCGCTCGCTGCCCGACGTCCCGAAGGACGTCGGCTTCCCCGACATCGTGATCGAAGCCACCGGCGTCTCGCGCGTCGTCTTCGACGCGATGGAGATCCTCGGCCGCAACGGCGTGCTCTGCCTGCTCTCCGTCACCGGCGGCGACACCGTCAGCCCCGAACCGATCGATCGCATCAACCAGAAGATCGTGCTCGGCAACCAGGTCGTGTTCGGCAGCGTCAACGCCAGTCCGCGCCACTTCCAGCAGGGCGTCAAGGACTTCGTGATGATGAACCGGAAGTGGCCCGGCGTGATGAACCGGCTCCTCACCGATCGCATCCCGTGGGCGGACCACAAGCGGTGGTTCACCGAGCGCGGGTCGACGATCAAGTCCACGCTCGAAATCAGCTCGTAATCGGGACGCATTCAGCGGCGGTTGCAGCCCCGCGGCTGTGTGCCGAAACTGCGCCGCTGTTCCCGGACGGAACAATCGACGCGATCATGCTGTCTTCGTGTCGGTTGCCGCCACGGGTCGGTACTACCCGTGAAATCCAGTGCTCCAGAATGGAGCAGCCTGCCCGAATCGTGACCGCGTAAGTCGTTGATTCTGCAGAAACCGGGCTGGAGCGATCGTTGCTCTGCCGTGGGCCCAGGTCTCGTTACAGGACAACCACATGAAGCGACGTTCGGTGTTTGCGCTCCCCGCTGTACTCATCTGCCTGCTGCTCGCCGGATCGAATCCGGAGGGGCAGCGACGGCCGTCGATTTCCGCCGACCTTGCGGATCATCCCCGCGGTCCGCACACGCATCGCGTCATCGTCCAGGCGCCCGACGCCGGGCTCGAGCCGCTCAAGCGCGGACTCGCCGGACGGCTCCGCCGCGCGCTTCGCAGCGCGGTCGCGATCGAGGTCGACGACGTCCAGCTCGCGGCCCTGCAGAAGAATCCGAACTACGCGCATCTCTCGGGCGACCTGACGGTGACGGCCGACATGGCGGTCACCAACAAGGTCACCGGCGCCAGCTCCGTCTGGCAGGGCACGCCGGGCCTGCTCGGCCTGTTCGGCACGCCGGGCTACACGGGCGCCGGCGTCGGCGTGGCGATCGTCGATTCGGGCATTGCGACGCACACCGCGCTCGACTCGCGCATCGTCGCGCGCGTGAATCTCGTGTCCGACGAGCCCGGGGTCGTGGGGGATCCGTTCGGGCACGGCACGCACATCGCCGGCATCGTCGCCGGCAACCGGACGGCGGCGACCTACGTGACCGCGGCGTTCGCCGGCGGCAGCGCGCCGTCGGTGAGGCTGATCGACGTCCGCGTGCTCGGCGCTCGCGGGTCCGGCCGCACGAGCGATGTCATCGCGGGCATCGACTGGGTCATCGAGAACCGGCTCAAGTACAACATCCGGGTCGTCAACCTGTCGCTCGGCCATCCCGTGACGGAGCCGTCGGTGACCGACCCGCTCTGCCGGGCGGTCGCACGTGCGGTCGCCGAAGGGATCACCGTCGTGGTGTCCGCCGGGAACTATGGCTTGACGAGCAAAGGGGAGCCGGTGCTCGGCGGCATCACGTCGCCCGGCAACTCGCCGCTCGCGCTGACGGTCGGCGCGCTCGACACCAAGGGGACGGTCGATCCGTCGGACGACGACGTGGCGCCGTTCAGCTCGCGCGGGCCGGCGCGCTACGAAACGGTGGTGAAGCCGGACGTCGTCGCCCCCGGCGTGCGAATGGTCTCGCTCGAGGCGCAGAACTCGTTCCTCAGCGGCAACTACCGGCAGTGGCACATCGCCGGCAGCGGCAAGAACGCCTACATGCGGCTGAACGGATCGAGCATGTCGACGGCCGTGGTGAGCGGCGGCGTCGCGCTGCTGATCGACGCCGAGCCGTCGCTGACGCCCGGTCAGGTGAAGATGGCGATCCAGATGGGCGCGCGCTTCATGCCGAAGGCGGGATTGATCGCCGGCGGCACGGGAAGCGTGAACTTCGCGCAGTCGCTGCGGATCATGAACGACGGCCTGCTCGACTCGCTGGTCTCGACGGTGACGTCGCTGCTCGGATCGTCGTCAGGCGCGTTCTTCCGCGACAACGGCACGCTGATCGACCGCATCTACGATCGCACCGGCATCAACCTGCTGCGCATCCTCGACCTCGGCGCGCTGTTCCGCGGCGCGGACGAGGCGGAGATGGGCGTGCTGAACCTGCTCGGGTCCTCCAACCCGATCGGATCGGCCGGGGCGAACTACGTCGTCTGGGGCAACGTGGCCGAGTGGTCGAGCAGCTACTACGTGGTGTGGGGGAATACGATCCAGTCCCCCTCCGGCCAGTACGTGGTGTGGGGGAACAACGAGTTCTCGGATCCGAATTACGTGGTCTGGGGCAACAGCTTCACCGGGGGGCACTGACGCATCGTGAGCAGCAGCGCCGCGGCAACCAAGCCATCCCGGAGCCTGCCGCCGGCGGCGCAGCTGTTCGTCGGGGTGGTCGGGATCTGCGGCGTCGCGGTCGTGCTGCGCAGCGTGTTCGTGCTGTGGCACGCGACGCTGTCCGGCGCGTGGATCCTGTTCGCCGTGCTGACGGTGCTGAGCGGCACGCTCAGCATCAAGGTTCCTTCGGTCCAGACCCGGTTCGCGGTGTCCGAGGTGTTCGCCTTCACCTCGGTGCTCCTCTTCGGTCCTGAAGTCGGCGCGCTGGTCCTGGCGCTCGACGGGCTGCGCATCTCGTTCCTGTGGCGGATGAACGGCCCGCAGACGCTGTTCAACTTCGCCAACCTGGGCCTCTCGATCTGGACGTCCGCGCAGCTGTTCTTCCTGGCGAGCGGGTCGCCGCCGCTGTACGGCAGCCACGCGGCCCCGTCGGCGGGGATCATCGTCTATCTCGGATTGATGAGCGGCGCGTACTTCGCCGTCAACACGCTGCTGACGGCCACAGCGGTGGCGCTGGCGGCGCGCCGCGCCGTGTGGGGGACGTGGCGCGAACACTACTGGCCGCTCTTCCCCAGCTACCTCGCCGGCGGGTCGGTGGCGCTGCTGCTGGTGCTCGCGTTCCGCGAAGTGCAGTTCACGGCGATCGCGCTGATCCTCCCGCTGTTGCTGATCTGCTACCTGACGCTGCGCTCGTCCTTCGGACGCCTGGAAGACTCGAAGCGCCACGTCGAGGAGCTGAACCGGCTCCTGCTGTCGACGGTCGAGACGCTCGCCACCGCGATCGACGCCAAGGACGAAGTGACCCACGATCACGTCCGCCGCGTGCAGCAGGGCACGCTGGCGCTGGCGCGGGCGATGGGCGTGACCGACCCCGTGGAGCTGCAGGCGATCGAGGCGGCGGCGCTGCTGCACGACACCGGCAAGATCGCGGTCCCCGAGCACATCCTCAACAAGCCGGGCAAGCTGACCGCCGCCGAGTTCGAGAAGATGAAGCGGCACGCGCCGATCGGCGCAGAGATCCTCTCGTCGATCGAGTTTCCCTATCCGGTGGTGCCGATCGTCCGGCACCACCACGAGAACTGGGACGGCACCGGCTACCCGGATCGGCTGAAGGGTGAAGAGATTCCGCTCGGGGCGCGGCTGCTGTCGGTGGTCGACTGCTTCGACGCGCTCACCTCCGATCGTCCGTATCGCCGCCGCATGACGGACGCGCAGGCGCTGGCGATCCTCGCGGATCGGCGCGGCGTCATGTACGACCCTGCCGTCGTCGACGCCTTCATCGCCGACTACAAGCGCATCATGCCGGAATCCAGCGCCGAGCCGCACCCTGCGACGCGCGCCATCGGCGACGCACGCGCGCTCGACCGCGAAGAGCAGGCGGCAGCGCAGGCCGCGCAGGCGGAGGCGGCGCTCGGCGACGAACTGCTCGCCATCGCCAGCCTGTCACGCGCGCTCACCGGCGAGGCGAAGGTGGCGGACGTCGGCGCGCTGCTGTGGACGATTCTGCGCTCCGTGATGCCGTCGGAGACGATGGCGATCTTTCTGCCGGACGTCGAGACCGACGAAATCGCGCTGCGCTACGCGGCCGGCGCGCACGTCACGGCGCTGCGCGGCACGAGGCGCGCGACCGGATCCGGCATCGCCGGCTGGGTCGCGGTGAACGTGCGCTCGGCCGTCAATGCCGATCCGGCGCTCGATCTCGGCCACCGCGTCGCGGAGATGTCGCCGCCGCTGCGGTCGTGTCTCGCCGTGCCGCTCGTCGAAGGGGAGTCGCTGGTCGCGGTGCTGGCGCTCTACCGCACGCAGCGCCTCGGTTTCTCGGACGACGAGCTGCGCCTGGTGGAGCTGCTCGGGCCGCGGCTCGCCACCGCGCTGGCGACGGCCGCTCTCGCCGAACAGAACGCCGAACAGCCGTCGAAGGCGCCGGCGCTGATGCTGGTCAGGAGCCCGGCGCCGGCGGTTCGATAGCGGCTACGCCCGGAGCGCTATGACCGGGTCGACACGCAGGGCACGTCGCGCCGGAATCCAGCTGGCGAGCAGCGCGACGCCGAGCAGCGTTCCTGCCGACGCGATCCAGGCGAGCGGATCCCACGGGCTGATCTCGTAGAGCACCGACTGCAGGCCCCGCGCCGCCGCGATCGCGGCCGCCAGACCGATGGCCACCCCGCTGAACGCCAGCACCGCTCCCTGGCGGAGCACCAGCCGCAGCACGTCCTCGGGCGACGCGCCGAGCGCCATTCGCACGCCGAACTCGTTGGCGCGCTGCGCGACGCCGTGCGAGAGCAGACCGTAGATGCCGATCGCCGCCAGGGTCAGCGCCACGACCGCGAAGAACGCGAGCAGCAGCGTGCGGAAGCGCGGCTGCGCGACCGACGTCGAGATGACGTCGGACAGCGTGCGGATGTTGGCCACCGGCTGATCGGGATCCGCCTCGCGGACGATCTCGCGGATCGACGGCCCGAGCCGCGACGGCTCGCCGTCGGCGCGCACGACCACGGTGACGTTGCTGAACATCCGCCGCAACAACGGATCCGGATACTGCGCGTACGGCACGAACATCTCCGACTTCGCTTCCACGTCGGGCTGCTGCAGGACGTCGCCGACCACGCCGACCACTTCCATGTAGGGATTGGCCGGATCGGGGTCGGGCTCGGTCCCGAGCTGGATGCGCTGGCCGAGCGGGCTGCCGCGCAAGTGGGTCCGCGCCATCGTCTCGTTCACCACGATCACGCGCGCCGATCCCTGGCGATCCCGATCGTCGAGCAGCCGTCCCTGCCGCAGCGGAATCCCCATCGTCTGGAAGTAGCCGGCGCTGACCGCGCGGTAGCCCGCCATCGTGTACTGCTCGGGACCGGACGGTGGGAATCCCTTGACGTTGAAATGGATCGTCGGTCCGCCGCCGCTCATCGGCAGCGTCGTCGTCACCGCGGCGCCGCGCACACCGGCGACGCCGCTGAGCCGCTCGAGGAGCCGCTGCACGACCCCGGTGCGCAGCTCGTCGTTCGCGTATTTCGCCGAGGCCAGCGGAACGTCGGCCGCGAGCGTGTGCTCCGCGTCGAATCCCGGCGGAACGTTCTGCAGCCGCGCGAAGCTGCGAATCAGCAGCGCGGCGCCAATCGTCAGCACCACGGTGACGGCGATTTCGACGACGACGAGCGTCGCGCGGGCGCGCCGCTGCCAGACGCCGCCGCCCATCCCGGAGCGTCCCGCCTCGTTGAGCGCGTCCCTGACGTCCACGCGCGTCGACTGCAGCGCCGGAATCAGGCCGAAGACGATCCCGGTCAGCAGCGCCAGGCCGAACGTGAAGGCGACGACGCGCTCGTCGACGGCGATGGTGTCGGCGCGGGGGAGCGTGGGGCCGACGAGCGCGAGCAGGACCGGTACTGAAAACGACGCCAGCAGCAGCCCGGCGGCCCCGCCCGCGAGCGACATCAGCACGCTCTCGGCGAGCAGGTGCACGACGATGCGGCGGCGGCTGGCGCCGAGCGCGATCCGCACCGCGATGTCGCGCCGCCGCGTCAGTCCGCGCGCGAGCAGCAGGCCGGCGACGTTGATGCACGCGATCAGCAGCACGCCGGCGACGGCGCCGAGCAGGACCAGGAGCGCCGTGCGCACCCCCTGCACCATCAGGTCGCGCGCCGGTGTGACGAGCATCGCGACCCTGGTGTTGGTCTCGGGGTAGGCCCGCTCGAGCCGCGCCGCGATGCCGGCGATCTCCGTCCGCGCCTGATCCAGCGACACGCCGGTCTTCAACCGCGCGACCGGGAGAATGCCGGGATGCCAGCCGCGATCGGCCGGCTGCGCGGCGATGAAGGGCGCAATCGGAAGGTAGACCTCCGCCTTCTGAAACAGGCGGAAAGCCGGCGGCAGCACGCCGACGATCGAATACGGCGTCCCGTCCAGCAGGATCCGCTCGTCGAGCACGGTGCCGCGTCCGCCGAACCGCGACATCCACAAGCCGTGGCTGAGCATCGCCACCGGCGGGCCGCCCGGCCGATCCTCGTCGGCGGAGAAGCCGCGCCCGAGAATCGGCGATACCCCGAGGAGTTCGAGCATGTGGCCGGAGAGCATCTTCGCCGGCACGCGCTCCGGCTCGCCGCCGCCGCTCAGGTTCGCGGTGAAGTTGCGAAACGCGCCGCACGCCTGCAGGGTGGCCGCCTCGCGGCACACGTCCCGATAGTTCTCGGCAGAGAGGGACAGCGTGGGGAATTGCGGCGTGCGCTCGTTGATCACGACGACCCGCCCGGCGTCGTGAAACGGCAGCGGCCGCAGCAGCACCGCGTCGACGACGGTGAAGATGGCGGAATTGGCCCCGACGCCGAGGGCGATCGTGAGCACCGCGATGGTGGTGAACCCGGGTTGCTTGCGCAGGGCGCGGAAGGCGAAGCGGAACTCTCGCAGCATTGGAACGAGTCTAATCCGTAGAACCAGCGTCCCAAAATAGATCAATGCAGATAAAGCCTTTATTTTGTTTGTATTAGTTGCAGTTTATGGTCTTTTGACGTCCTGAACTGTTCCATTATGCGAATTGGAACACTCGTCATGGCATGACGGGCAAGGGATGTTGCAGATAGTTAAACAACACGTTTGTAGCAATTTACGAGAGCTCGCGAGTTTCCCCTGCAGCTGGTCCGTGCCTTGCCTATGGATGTGCAGCGTGACTGATAACTGCACAATCTCCCGCGGGCCCTTACGGAGTGGACCTACGAGTGCAACGGTCACGGCGGGAATCCCCTCGCCGGCCGTATCGCCCGCGGTTTCTCTTTCTGTCGAGAGGCTGTCGTGAAGACCAATGACGTGATGCTGGACGACGGGCTGCTGGCGGTCAGCAGCCTTTCCCGCGCGCTCGACGGCACGGCCAGGCTCTCGGATGTGGGAGCGCTGATCTGGGTGCTGCTGCGGCAGATCGTCCCGTGCGACGCGCTGGCGATCTTTCTCCTGGACGACAGCCACGATCACGTCGTCGTGCGCTATGCGGCAGGGGCCCATGCGCACGCGCTTCGCGGCGTGACGCGGCCGACGTCGAGCGGGGTGGCCGGCTGGGTGGCGGTCAATCGCACCCCCGTGGTCAACGCGGAGCCGGTTCTCGACCTCGGGTTCAGGGCCGGTTCGGTGCCGGCGCTGCGGTCCTCGGTGGTGGTGCCGCTCGTCGAGAGCGATGCCGTGATTGCCGTGCTCTCCCTGTATTCGAAGGAGCTGCTCGCGTTCACGGACGATCACGTCCGCGTGCTCGAGCTGCTCGCGCCGCGGCTCGCGGCGTCGCTCGTGGACGCGGTGATCGCGGAGGAAGACGCCTCGGCCGCGCCGATGCCGAAGGCGCCGGGGCTGCGTCTCGTGAAGTCGTCCGCGGTCACGGCTTGATGACCGCTTTCGCCATCATCGGCACGCGGCTTCCCACCGCCGGACCGGAAATGCCGAATTCGCCCGTTGGACGCGACCAGCGTGATCACGACTGTTCCGGATCGCGCACGTTGTCGACGGTGGACGGGGCGTGCACGGTGACGGTCGCGCGCGGCCGTCCCTGAGTGTCGACGATCGCCAGCGCGCGGCCGCGCAGCACCGGCGCGGCATTCTGCGCGGTCACCCGGCCGCCGCGGCGCGAGCAGCGCCAGTCTCATGATTCACCTCACGAGAAGAACGCCGCGCGGCCTTCGGCGTTGCCGTCCCGGCAGGGGTTATTGTGTGCCATGGCAATCCGAGTGGTGCGGCTGGGTTCGCCGCGCCAGGAGGGCGAGGGGATCCGGATCGGCACGGTGCGGCGCCCCCCGCGCGGCGTGCGCAAGGACCGCTACGCCGCCGAGAACTGGTACGACGTCTGGCTGCCGAACCTCGCGCCCAGCGCCGCGCTGGTGACCACCGGACGCGCCGCCGACGACGACCGCGCGTGGAAGGGGTTCGTCCGCGCCTACGAGCGCGAAATGGCGCGCCCCGAGAACGCGCGTGTCCTCGACACCCTCGCGGCGCTCTCCCACCGCACGAATTTCTCCGTCGGCTGTTACTGCGAGAACGAATCGCGCTGCCATCGCAGCGTCCTGCGGCGGCTGCTCGCAATCCACGGCGCCGACCTCGCTCCGCCCGTGTCGCCCGCGGAGGACAAAAGGGGTCAGACCCGGGTCTGACCCCTTTCGGCCTCTCGCGTAGCCCGGGAAGGCTGTAGCCCGGGGAGGACAAAAGGGGTCAGACCCGGGTCTGACCCCTTTCGCCTTCTCGCGTAGCCCGGGAAGGCTGTAGCCCGAGGAGGACAGAAGGGGTCAGACCCGGGTCTGACCCCTTTTTACAGGCCGGCGGAGCGGAGGGCGGCGGTCCACCATCGTCTGAAAGCCGCCAGGACACCTGCATCGGGTGCGGACGGGGGCGCGGACGGCGTGTCGGTGACGGTGTAGACCCGTCCGCCGCGCAGGAACAGCCGCTCCGACTCGGCGCGCGTGAACGGCCGGGCGCCGCGACGGCCGAACACGGCGATCTGATTGCCCGACTCGTCCACCGCGCGGTCCCGATCGATCCCCTCGGAGACCGTCCGCGCATCGTGCATCGGGTACTGCGCGATGCGCACCGGCGTGGGCCTGGGGCTGAACCCCAGGTAGTTCGGGTTGTCCGACGGCGAGAAGAGCTGGACCACCTGCAGCCCGTTGTGCCCGTCGGCGACGTAGGCGAACTGGCTGGCATTGGTCATCCCGACCTTCACGTCGTAGGCGTCGTCGATCCTGCCGCCGTCGGTGAACGTCTGCTCGAGCACCGGCGCTTCCGCCTTTTCGATGTTCACGAACGCCAGGCCGTCCCGCCCCGCCGCGACCAGCGCGTAGGTGCGCGCGAGGTAGAGATTCCGCGCATCCGCGAACGGAACCACCGGCGCCCCCGTCACGATCCGCGGCGCGCCGAGCGCGGTGACGTCGAGCACCTTCAAGCCCTGGCGATCGACCACGAACGCGTAGCGGAACTGGATCTGAATGCCCCGCGGATCGACGATCCCCTCCGTTTCGCCGAGCGTCGCCACGACCGTGGGGCGGGTGGGCGTCTCGAGCGACACCACCGCGAGATGCTTCGGCGTGAGGATGTACGCGTAGGTGCCCGCGATGGTGATGCGCCGCGCTCCGGTGAGGACGCCATCGGGGTTGAACGTCGCGGCGCGCTCCAGGAAGTTGTTCGCCGGATTGCCGTCGAGCAGCGTCGCCGCGCCGATGACGACGAGCCCCTCGTCGCGATCGGCAACATAGAGGTATCCGTACATCGCGTGGATCGGCTGCTCCTCGTTTTCCGGATGCCGCTTGCGCACCGGGTCGACGGCGAGGGTGGACGGGCTCGCGATGGCGGTGGCGAACGACGTCTTCACGTACAGCCTCTGTCCGAGCGGCGAGACCGGCGCCGTGACGATGCGCTCGCTGAAGTCCTTGTTGTCGATGCTGCTGATGTCGTAGGCGCGGAAGCCGCCGGCGCCGAGCGCGGCATACAGATACTCGCCGCGCTGCTGCACGTCGAGCACCTCCTCGCCGCGGCCGGCGGGATGATGGTGCGCGTGCGCGAGCGTCAGGCCGCGCCTGCGGTGCGCCGCGTACTCGTCCGGATAGGCGAGCTTGTGGAGATAGCTGCCGATGATCGCCGGCGGCTCGTCGCGTTCGGCGACCGCGACTCCCTCGAAGCCCCCCTTGCCATCGGCCACCCACACGTTGTGCCCCATGAAGTTCATGAAGTTCGTGCCCTGCAGCAGCACGTTCGCCATCCAGGCGTTGTTCCGCCCGCCGGCGGCGACGTGGCAGTCGGTGCACTGCTTGGTCTCCGTGGCGCGGACCGTGTGCGGCACGAAGGTGCTGAACGCCTGGCCGCTGAAGCCTTCCGCCGAAATCGTCTGCTGCATGTAATAGAGCCACGCGCGCGACTGGCTCTGCGAGCTGACGAGGACGGCACACGCCGATCGCACCGGCGCGACGCGGTTTCCCGTCACCGTTCCGTCACGCCCGAGGAAGAACGCATCGTCGCGGAGCACCTGGAAGTTGTAGCTGGTCCAGTTCCGCGTCGTCAGCCCTTCGTTGTGCAGCATCGGCATCCTGCGGTTGGCCGTCATCGAGAGATGGCAGCCGAAGCAGGTCGGCGCCCACGAGGTGTGGCACGTGTAGCAGGTCATCGCGCTGTTGTCGTGCGCCAGGGACGTTGCCGCGCCGCTGCCCCAGGTGCCGTCCCTGCGGACCGTCTTCGCGTAGCGCGACTGCTCGCTGTAGTGCGGCGCGCCGGGGGTGACCGTATCGACGGTCTGCACCACCTCCCACTTCAGATCCGGATCCATCATCGACCGCTGAAAGAGCCGATCGCCTTCCCAGGCGAACCGGCGTTCGCGCCAGGGGGTGCGCAGCGCGGTCAGCGCGGTGCCGCCGGCCGGCGCCGCGGGGCCGCTGGTCACCAGCGTGGCGCGGCGATCGATCGTGCCGTGGCAGTCGACGCAGTCGATCTCGACCGCGTTGCGCGTCTCGCCATACAGCCGTCCGTTGCCGTGGTTGTCCTGCCCGAAGTGGCAGTCGATGCACTGCATCCCCTTCTCGAGATGGATGTCCTTCAGGTGCACCGCCTTGCCGAACCGCTCCGGATCGTCGTGCGGGACCACGGCGCCGGCGCGATCGAGCAGGTTGCCGCTGCGATCGCGCTTGTAGACGGCGCGATACACCCAGCCGTGGCCGTGAAAGTCCGCGAAGCGCGTGTGTTTCAGGTTGCGGTTGAACTCCGGCGTGCCGATCTCGCCGAGGAACTTCCGATCCCCCCAGTTGCCCTTGAGCGCCGATTGTTCCGGGTTGCGCTGCCGGATCTCCTGCTTCTCGCCGTCGGACCGGTTCAGCGGCCCGGCCGGATACATGACGTCGCCGTCGGTCTCGTTGTCCCACCAGGTGTAGCCGTAGTAGGTCGTCACCATGTTGGTGCCGGGGTGCATGTGGCAGGTCATGCACTGGCTCGACGGAATCGATCGCGTGAAGGTGTGCTTGATCGGATGCCCGGGTTCGACGCGCGCCGGATCGATCGCCGGATCGGCGGTCGCGGTGCGGCCGTCGTTGCCGAACGCCGCGTAGGCGCCGGCGTGCGCCGGATCGCGATCGTTGGCATAGATCACGTGGCAGCCGGTGCAGCCGCTGCCGCGATAATCGCCCGGTTGATCGTTGGTGCCGGGGAACGACAACAGCGGGTCGAGCAGCCGCGTCTTCTGCAGGCCGAGGAATACCGGGTCGGTGCGGAGCCCGGTACCGAAGCCGCGGTCGCTCAGCTTCGCATCCGGCCGGCCGGGCTCCTCGGAGCGCGTCGGATTGCCGATCTCGGCCCTCTTCGCGCCGCCGCGCTCGAACACGCGCAGGACGTTGCCCGGCTGCGAGAGCTCCCATCGCGGCAGCGGTTCCAGGAAGGGGAGCCATCCCCTGGTCCGCGTCTCCTCCGCTGTCGGCGCCGGGAACGCCTGCAGCCGCTGCGGCTGGCCGTCCACGCCGTAGCTCTCGCCGTAGCGCGCGTTCTTGTACGGCGCGGCGCCGTTGTTGTAGAGCGCGGCCTGCCACAGCATCGCGCCGGTCGTCATCATGCTGGTGCGCACGTTGCGCACTTCGGCGGCGTGGCACGGGCCGCAGGTCTTGTCGGCGACGCGCAGATCGCCGGGGTTGACGAACTGGATGTACTCGGGGGACTCCTGCAGCCACGCGGTGTAGGCGCGCTCGGGGTTGGCGGCGCTCTTCCAGAGATCGGACACGCGCGGCTGCGGGTGGGCCTTGCGCTTGGCGTCGCGGTACGCCTTCGACTGCGCGTCCAGCGATGCCGCGACCTTCACCGCCGGGTCGCCTCCATGACACGTCGCGCAGCCCAGCGTCACCGTCCCCGACGGGTGCATCGTCGCTTCGTCCGTCCTGGTGTGGCAGGTGATGCAGCCGGCGCTGGCGGCGTCCGCGTCGGATGCGGTCGCCTGGGGCGCGCCGGCCGTGGAGGCCGGGCTCACTGGCGTGTTCGAGAGCGCAACGGCAGTGATCCAGGCGACCAGCGCGAGTACGATCGCTCTCAAAACTGCAGCCTCGCGTTGACGAAGATCGAGAAGAGATAGCGGCGCTCGTAGATGTCCCGCAGCCCCTGGCCCGTCTTCATCGCCTGCACGCCGCCGACGAGCACGACGTTGTCGCTGAGCGGCGGACGATAGGTCGCGCCGCCGCCCACCTCGATGCCGATCGCCGGCCGTACCTTTTCCTGGAACAACAGCGCCTCCAGCGCAGCGGTCTGCATGAAACGAAGATAGCTGGTCGTGACGAACCCGCGGAGCTTTGGCGTGAGCTCGACGTCCACCGCCCCGTTCACGAGGAAGATGCCGGGATTGACGAAGTTCGGCAGGCCTTCGTCCTTGTTCGTCCGCAGCGTCGGCAGCAGGCTGACCGGCGACTTCAGTCCGGTGCCGGTCTGCGCCAGCCGCAGCCCCTGCCGGTTCCACAGGCTGAAGGGCCCGCCGGCAAAGCTCGGGATGTCGACGATCGCATCGAAGCCGCGGGCGCGATCGTCGAACGGATCGCCGTCGCCCGAGGCGACGAACGCCGCGCCGCGGATCCGCATCCAGTCCTTGTCGACCGACAGCTCCAGCGCGCCCATCTGCGCGTTGACGCCGACGCGCTGCGCCGCGATCGGGTTGGCGGTTTCGTGGCCGAGCGCCTGGTAGAAGGCATGGCTGATGTTGAGCCGCCCGACGTGGCCGTTGCCCGCCATCCCGAGATAGTACGAGCGGACGCGGTTGCGCCCGATCAACCCGATCGGCGAGGGGCGGACGAGAAAGCCGTTGGTGTCGTAGTGCAGCTCGCCGGCGTCCCGGTTCACGTGCACGCTGAATGCCTGCGTGTAGCCGGGATGCACGAAGTCCTGGATGTAGACGTTGCCGACGTACACCTGCGCCCGGCGCCGGTGCAGCTCGTTGAGGCCGCTGTTGGTGTCCTTCTCGAGCAGGTCGAAGGCCGCGGCGTTGAATTCGATCCGGCTGGACTTCAGCGTGCCGAACACGCGCACGCCCGGCGCTTCGAGCACCGACAGGAAGCCGCGGAAGTCGGACGTGAACTCCTGGATGCCGGCGCGCACCGACACGAAGTCGTAGTGCGTGCTGGTGTCGAACAGCTTCTTCTCGGCGAACGCCTCCTGGATGCCGAGGTGCTCGTTCAGCCGCGTGTCCCTGCGGCGCACGTCCGCGTTGACGCCGCCGAATTCGGAGAGATTGACGAAGTTGACCGAGAAGGCCGGCGCGACGCGCACCCGCCAGTCGATCGGGCGGAAGGCGGTGTCGCCGTGGAACAGATCGAACGACGTGCGGATGGACGTCAGCGGGACGTAGATCCCGCCACGCCCGAAGAAGCGTTCGCTGCCGGGGCGGGCGGTGCTGACGCCGCTCGGCACCGGAAGGTTGCGCCCTTCGAGCAGCGACTCGCTGATCCCGGTGAAGGTGAAGAACGTCCGCTCGCCGAGAACGGGGAAGTCACCCTTCAGGCGGTTCTGGTTGTAGGGATCCCACCAGTGTCCGCTGACGTACGGGTAATCGCCTCGCGCGCCATAGCGCTCCCACTCCGGCAGGTTCAGGTTCCAGCGATCGGGCACCGGCACGAACACCTTGTCCCCCGGCGGCAGCGGGAGCGACGCCGCCTCCGGATCGGGCCCGGGCCGCACCACCGTCCCGTACGGCGTTGGCGGTCCCGGATCGATCGGCCTGGCTGCGGGCTGCGCGGCGGTCGCCGTCAGCGTGAGGTCGGCGCTGACGAGCTCCGAGGCAGACACGCGCAGTCCCCCGCGCGTCACCGGCGCATACCCCTCGCGGGTGAGCGCGATGGCGTACTCGCCGGGGCTGACGTCCAGGAACCGGAACACACCGTCGCCGCTGGTCACCGTCCGCGCAACCTCGCGGGTGCCCTGCCGCAGAACGACGTCGACCGCGGGAACGGGACGGCCGCTCTGGTCCGTGACCATCCCCTGGATCGACGCGCGGCCCGCCTGCCGCTGTGGAGGCTGGTTCGACCCGGCGGGGCCGCCAGCGGCGGCGTCGCCCGTTGCGGCGGGATGGTTGACCGCGCCGTGTGCGAGAACCGGCGCTTCAACGCCCCGGCTCTCTCTGTGCGTCTCTGTGAACTCTGTGCCTCTATGGTGAAGCAGACCTGGCGATAACCCGAGGGCAACTGAAAGCAGCAGGCCGGTCACGCGCTCAGCGTCTCCACTCGTCGATCAGGTTGGCGACGAGGCCCGTCCATCCGGTCTGGTGGTTGGCGCCGAGGCCGGCGCCGTTGTCGCCGTGGAAGTACTCGTTGAACAGCAGCAGGTCGCGCCAGTGCGGGTCCTGCTGGAACTTCGCGGTGCCGCCGTAGATCGGACGCCGCCCGTCGGCGTTTCGCGTGAAGATGCCGATCATCCGGTTCGCCACCTCGCGCGCCATCGCGTCGGGGGTGATCGCGGCGCCGCCGGTCGCCGGCGTGCGGACCTTGAACTCGGGTCCGAATGCGTGCGTGAACTTGGTGAAGGCTTCGATCAGCAGGTACGAGGTCGGAAACCAGACCGGGCCGCGCCAGTTCGAGTTGCCTCCCTTGATCTTCACGTCCGCCTCCGCGGGCTCGTAGCGGACGGTGCCGCTGCCGAAGCTGAAGGGATGCGCCTCGTGGTACTTCGACAAGCTGCGCAGCCCCGCGGGCGAGAGGAACTCGCTCTCGTCCCACACCCGCTGCAGCAGGCGCTCGAGCTGGTGGCGATCGACGATCGACAGCACGTCGCGCCGCCGCCCGTCGCGCGCCTCACCGTAGCACGCCTGCCCGACGAGATCCGGGCGATTGCGGATGAACCAGTGCACGTCCCTGATGAACATCGGCATGTCGCCCAGTTCCGACTCGTCGAGGACGTCGACCGCATACAACGGGATGAGCCCGACGAGCGATCGCACGCGGAACTTGTGGAACTCGCCGTCGGGATAGCGCAGCACGTCGTAGAAGAACCCGTCCACCTCGTCCCACAGCTGATAGCCGCGGCCGCCCATCCGCTTCATCGCGCCGCCGATGTAGATGAAATGCTCGAAGAACTTCGTCGCCATCGCCTCGTAGACCGGGTTGGTCCTGGCGAGCTCGATCGCGATCCGCATCATGTGCAGGCAGAAGAACCCCATCCACCCGGTCGCGTCCGACTGCTCGAGGATGGCGCCGTTCGGCAGCTTCTCGCTGCGATCGACGACCGTGATGTTGTCGAGGCCGAGGAACCCTCCCTCGAACACGTTCATGCCCTGGCTGTCGACCTTGTTGACCCACCAGGCGAAGTTGATCAGCAGCTTCTGGAAGCACTTCTCGAGGAACGGCGTGTCACCGGCGCCGGTGCGGGTCTTCTCCAGGTTGTAGACCCGCCAGCACGCCCACGCGTGCACCGGCGGATTGAGGTCCGAGAACTCCCACTCGTAGGCCGGGATCTGCCCGTTGGGGTGCTGGAACTGCTCGAACAGGAGCAGCCACAGGTTTTCCTTGGCGAACGCGGCGTCGACCAGCGTGATCGCCACGCAGTGAAAGGCGAGGTCCCACGCCGCGAACCACGGGTACTCCCACTTGTCCGGCATCGACAGGATCCGCATCGAGTTCAGATGCTTCCAGTGATGGTTCCGGATGCGGAGGCGCGAGGCCGGCGGCGGCGCCTCGGGATTGTCCCCCTGCAGCCACTGATGGACGTCGAACAGATAGATCTGCTTCGTCCACAGCATCCCGGCGAGCGCCTGCCGCTGGACGAGCTTCTCGTCGGCCGTCGCCTTCGGCGGGTGAACCGCCTCGTAGAACTCGTCCGCCTCCTGACGACGCTGGCGGACGATCGCGTCGACGCCGCCGAGCGGATCGCGGAGCACCGCGGGCGTCAGCCGCAGATGCCAGACCTGCGATCCGCCGGCGGGAACGTCCGCGGTCAGGTGAAACGCCGCCTTGGTCCCGCGCCCCTCCGGGTTGACGCACTCCTCCCCCTGGACGACGTGCCGGTGGAAGGCGTCCTTGACGAAGCGGCTCGCGCTGCGGGATCCGTAGAGCCGCTCCGCGTTCGTCTCGTTGTCGGTGAACAGCGCGCGCGCGCCGGCCGGCGCGTAGAGATGCCGCGGGCCGAGCCGGTACTCGAACATCAGGTTCGGCAGCGGATCGGCCGCGGAGTCGTCCGCCGTCAGCGACGCGAAGCCGTCCCCCGACGGCCCGCCGGTGATTGCCGGCTCCTGCCGCCGCTCCGATCCCCACCCCCACGTGTTCCTGAACCACAGATGCGGCAGCAGGTGCAGCGCATGCCGCTCGGGACCGCGGTTGAACGCTTCCACGCGAATGCAGATGTCGTCGGGATCCGCCTTCGCGTACTCGATGACGACGTCGAAATAGCGATCGGCATCGAAGATGCCGGTGTCGAGCAGCTCGAACTCCAGCCCGCCGCCGCCGCGGCGGCGGTTCTCGTCGAGCAGCCGCGCGTAGGGGTACGCGGCCTGCGGGTACTTGTAGAGCATCTTCATGTACGCGCCGGAGGGGAGCGCGTCGAGGTAGAAGTAGTACTCCTTGACGTCTTCGCCGCGGTTGCCTTCGCTCGACGTCAGCCCGAAGAACCGCTCCTTCAGGATCGGATCGTGGCCGTTCCACAGCGCGATCGCGAACGTGAGCAGCTGGTAGCGATCGCACAGGCCGGCGATGCCGTCCTCACCCCAGCGGTAGGCCTTGCTGCGCGCCTGATCGTGCGGCAGGAAGCTCCACGCATCGCCGCTGGCGCTGTAGTCCTCCCGCACCGTGCCCCAGGCCCGGTCGCTGACGTAGCAGCCCCAGCGCCGCCACGGCGGCACGATCGCGGTGGCCGGCTGGGCGAGACGATCGTGCTCCGCGGTCGGGCGTGTGTGGCTGGGCATGTGCGTGCGGTATTATCCGCAGGCCGCTGATGCGCCGCAATCTTCCGGCTTATGCCTGCGAATTCGCGGGCACCGCGCTCATGCTGTTCATCGGCATCAGCGCCGTCGCGTTCATGTGGGGCCCGGGCTCGCCGGTGCCGGCCGTGGACAACCCCATGCTGCGCCGGCTGCTGACCGGAATCATGTTCGCCGGCGGCGCCACGGCCGTCGTCTACTCGCCGCTCGGCCAGGTGAGCGGCGGCCACATCAACCCGGCGATGACGCTCGCGTTCTGGTGGCTCGGCAAGGTGCCGGCGCGCGACGCGCTCGCCTACGCCGCCGCCCAGTTTGCCGGCGCGTTCGCCGGCGCGTACGCGGCAGGGCTCGCGTGGGGCCGGCTGACCAGCGGCATTCAATATGCCGCGACCGTCCCCGGCGCCGGCTACACGCAGGCGGGCGCCTTCGCGGCGGAGACGTTCATCACCTTCCTCCTGGTGTTCACCATCTTCGTCTGCGTCAACAAGCCGCGCCTGGCGGCCCGGACCGGACTGATCGCGGGTGCGCTCGTCGCGGTGCTGGTCATGATCGAAGGCCCGGTGACCGGCACGAGCCTGAACCCGGCGCGCTCGCTCGCCCCCGCGGTGTTGTCGTCCACCTACGACGGTCTATGGGTGTATTTCGCCGGGCCGATCGCGGGGGGGCTGCTCGCGGCGGCCGCGTATCGCGGCCAGTGGGGGCAGCAGACGGTCTGCGCCAAGCTCTATCACACCGAGAAGTACCCCTGTCCGTTCGAGACCTGCAGCTATCGCCTGGTCTCGCGGGGCGAGACGGTGATGACGCAGGGAGACCCCGGCAGCGAAGCGTACGTCGTCGAGCGCGGCGCCCTCGACGTGCGGCGCGACGCCGGTGTGGCGCTCGCCCGCCTCGGTCCGGGCGACTGGGTCGGCGAGATGAGCCTGCTGCTCGACGAGCCGCGGTCGGCGACGGTCGTGGCCGCCACCGATGCGCAGTTGCGGCGGGTCACGAAGCACGACATGGCGCACGTGCTGGCGGAGGATCCACGGCGGACGGAGGAGCTGCTGCGGCAGCTCGCGCGGCGGGTGAAAGCGGTCAGCGAGCGGCTGGCGGGAAGGGTGTGAGCGGATGCGCGTGACCTTCCGCGGCGTCCGCGGATCCGTGCCGTGGGCGGTGCCGGACGGCATCGTGCACGGCTGCAACACGCCGTGTCTCGAGCTGTACGACGCCGCCAGCGGCGCGATTCTGATCCTCGACGCCGGATCGGGGATCGCCGGCGTGCAGCCCTCGCAGCTCGCCGGCGAGGGCGCGCGGGTGTCGCTGCTGCTCACGCATTACCACTGGGATCACCTGCTCGGCCTGCCGTTCTTCGCGACGCTCTACGATCCGCGGCAGAGTCTGACGATCCACACGCCGACGCTCGAGTCGCACGATCCGTCGTGGCTGGATACGATCTTTCGATCGCCGTTCTTCCCCGTGCCGTACCACGGGCTGCCCAACAAGCCGCAGGTCGAAATGGTGAGCACCGGCGCCGTCTCCCTGCCGGGGTTCGCGATCAGCGCGATCGGCCTCAATCATCCCGACGGCTGCCTCGCGTATCGCATCAAAGGGGCGTCAGGCGATCTGGTGTACGCGACCGACCACGAGTTCGGCGACCCTGCGTTCGACGAGCCGCTGGCCGCCTTCGCCAAAGGCGCCTCCGCCATCGTCCTCGACGCCCACTTCACACCCGAGGAGCGCCCGCATCACCAAGGCTGGGGGCACAGCGACTGGCGCCAGTGCGCCGAGTTTGCGGCGGCGAACGGCATCGCACGCCTCTGGCTCTTCCACCACAAGCCCGGACGCCCCGATCGCGCGCTGGAAGAGATTCGCGACCACGCGCGGAAGATCTTCGCGGCAACCGAGACGGCGAGCGAAGAGACGTCGTTCGAAGTCTGAGGTCAGTAACCGGTAACCGGTAACCGGTAACCGGTCACCGGTCACCGGTAACCGGTCACCGGCAACCGGCAACTGGTAACCGGCAACTGGTAACCGGCAACCGGCAACCGGCAACTGGCAACCGGCAACTGGCAACTGGCAACTGGCAACTGGCAACTGGCAACTGGCAACCGGCAACCGGCAACTGGCAACGGTCACGGCCACCGCCTACTTCTGAATCTCGGGGTTTCTCGGCAGCTTCAGATATGGGAGCCGGACCGCGCGTCCCTTGGCGTCCGTCATGACGCTGTTGTCCACGCGCAGCGCATCCGGCGGGTGGAAGCCTTCGCTGCCGAGGAGCGCGACGTAATCGTCCTGCTCGACGCCGTCGCCGCTGATGCCGAGGCCGCCGATCGGGCGGTCGCCGCGATAGAGCGGAGCGCTGCCGGGGAACCAGACGATGCCGCTCTGATTGAGGTAGCGGCGATTGCCGCCGCGCGACGCGCCGGGTCCTTCCGTGCACGGATTCTTCGAGTCGTAGACGAACAGGTCGAACCACGGGCCGTGCTGCGGTTCGCTGTCCTGCTTCTCGAGCTGTTCCTCGAGGTCGATGCCCGGCGGGAAGAGCGGCTGGCCGGCGAAGCTGAGGGTTCGCGCGGTGATCGCCCAGCCGCGGCCTGCCGGAGGTTCCGGCGTCCACGTGTAGCGATCACGGCCGGCGTTCGCCGCGATGTCCCTGAGCACCTCGTAGCCCTCGCGCGTGCTGAAGTAGTAGGCGTTGCGCGCCTTGGTCATCGCGACGTCGGACGAGAACACGGTGCCGTCGGGCATGCGGAACAGCGCGAGGATGGCGCCGGTCTCGTCCGAGACGCCGATCGTCATTCTCGACGGCTGATTGATCGGCAGCCGGATCATCGCCCGCGTGCGCAGGGCGACGGCGGCCGATTGATCGACGAGACGGCGCACCTCGTCGATCGAGAGCCCGCCCGGCACGCTGCTGGCGCGCGGGCCGAGGACGTAGTTCTCGGGCGCCTGCAGGCCGTCGCGCGGCTGGATCTGGAAGGTGCCGCTCGCCAGCGAACCGGGAGCCGACCCCGCCGGACGCGTGCGCAGCGTGCGGCGGATGCACGCGATGCTGGTGCAGCCGCCGAAGAACGGCAGACGCACGCCGTCGATGAAGACCGCCCCCGGCGTTCCGAGCGGTTCGGAGAAGTCGAGGCCGCGGCCGCTGCCCGCCGCGGCAAGCGTCGCGGCGAACTCCGCGAAGTCGGGCCGCACGCCGGCGACGCCGATGCCGCCGACCACTTTGCCGCCGCGATAGATCGGGATGCCGCCCGGATCGACCGGCACGTCGTTCAGGCGGTCCTGTCCGGTGTCGAACACGTCGGTCTTGCCGGTGGTGATGCCGACGGACGAAAGCGGCTGGCCGTTGTCGTCGAGCATCGGGCCGCCGCGCGCGCAGCCGCGCGTGTCCGAGGGATCGCAGGGCAGCGGCGTGCCGCCGGCGCCGGCGCCGAACACGCCGGCGATCGACTTCGGCCGCGGGAACGGCGCGTTGAACACCGCGTCCCCCTGCGCATCGACGGCGCAGCCGCGATTGATGTTCTCGACGCCGTAGAGCGCGGCGCTCGGCGTGTTCTTCACGCCGGCAGGGAAGTGGATGCCGCTGATGTAGCGAACCGTGCGGGAGGACAGCGGCGCCTGATCGTGCGAGAACATCGCCGCCGTCCGCGCCAGCGAGACCGCCGCGTCCGGCGTCCCCGCATCCGCGCCGGTCCGGGTGTAGACGCCGAGAATGCTCCCCGTTCGATCGACGACCGCCGCCGCGAGCGTGTCGTCCGCAAGGGCCGTCGCCGCCGTGCTCAGCACCGCGCGGACGTCGTCTGCGGTGAGCACCTGCGCCGGGCCGCCGGCGCGATCGGCCGGCGTGTTCTGAACGAGGAGCAGCAGCGGCGCCAGGAGAATCGGACCGAAACGCACGCGCCGATTCTACCTGCACCGCTGGCTGCTGAAGCTGTCAGCTTCCAGCTTCGGGATCAGGATCCAAATCCTTCGCGATAGCCTCGGCGGAATCCGGCGCGGTAGCCGGCCTGGTAGTCGGCCCGGTTGCCCATGCTGCCCTGGTAGCCGGCGTCGGCCTGTTCGAGCTCGCGCTGGCCCTCGAGGTCCCAGCCGCGCGGCTTGTCTTCGCGGCCGGCCTGGATGCCGTCCTGACGTCCGCGCTCGTAGCCGGCGCGGAACGCCGGCGTCTGCTGCGGCAGCACCGTTGCCGGCGAGTTGTCCCACTCCTGGCGCGACAGGCGGCCGTCGCGGTTGGCGTCGAGGCGATCGAACGCCGCCGCGTTCCAGTGCCACTCGTTGCGGGTGATGGCGCCGTCGCCGTTCACGTCGACGCTGCGGAACTCGTCGCGGGCGTCGCCGCCGGTGCCGATCGCTTCGGCGCGCGTCAGCACGCCGTCGCGGTTGGCGTCGAGCGCGTCGAACACGGCGACGCTGCCGTGCCACTCGTTGCGCGACAGGCGGCCGTCGCGGTTGTCGTCGAGATCGGCGAAGCGATCCTCGCGGTCGTCGTCTTCCCCGCCCTTGAATTCGGCGGCGCTGATGACGTTGTCCCGATTGCGATCGATGCGCGAGAACAGCTCGGCGGCGGCGTGCCACTCGTTGCGCGAGAGCCGGCCGTCGCCGTTGTGATCGAGCGCGCGGAAGCGCTCGTCCGTCCAGTCGTCTTCGCGATCGATGGCGCCTTCGACGTCGCGATCGTCCCACGGCCGCCGGCGCTGCGCGCCGGGCCGGATCTCGTCGCCGGAGAGTATGCCGTCGCCGTTCCAGTCGTGGTTGCGGAACGATCGATCGTTGCCGCGCCACTCCTGCCGGGTGATCACGCCGTCATGGTTGACGTCCATCGCCTGGAACCGGATGGCGACATCTCTGCGGGCCTGCGCCTGCCCCTGCGCGTGCGCGCTGGACGCCGCCGCCAGACAGAGCGCCAGGAGAATAGATGACTTCATGCGTCCTCCTCTACAGGAGGAACAGCAAGGCCCGTACCTCACCCGACCCAACCGCAGGGGCTGTGAGCCGTGAGCCGTGAGCCGTGAGCTGAGAGCTGAAAGCTGAAAGCTGAGAGCTGTGAGCTGAGAGCTGACTCTACTGCGGCTCCAACGGCAGCGCCGTCTGCGCCAGGATCGGCAAGCGCAGCCGTCCGGCGCCATTCGCCGAGAACAGCGGCTCGCGTCCGGTCCGCCGCACCGCGTCGTCAGCGGCGCGATTGAACGCGTCGAGGAGATCGAGCGTCTTGACGCCGGGGCGGCGCGGCCGGCGAAGCTGGCGCAGCAGCGCGCCGGTGAAGAAGCCGTTGATGCTGTTCTCGCGCGACCGCGTGTCGGGGGCGCACGAGGCGAGGACGACGGGACGGCGATCGTCGGGCACGCCCTCGAGCGCCGCCTCGATGCGGTGGAGCCGATCGTCGGCGTGGCAGGTGTCGACGATCAGCACGCGCAGCCGGGCGTCAGCCACGGCGGAGAGCGTTCCGACGACGTCCACGTCGTGGAACAGATGGCCGCTCCAGAAGATCATCACGAGATCGAGATCGGAGAGGGCGGCGCACGACGAGAGGTGCGCGTCGATCGCCTGCGGCGTCGACTGCGCGCCGGTGAGGCAGCGGTTGCGCTCCGCGCGCCAGTATCCGAGCTGCGCGAACGTCCAGGAGACGCCGAACGCATCGCGCTCTGCCGCGCGCACGGAGGCGCCGTTGGCTTCGCGGTTCACGCCGATCGAGAGCAGGTGATAGCGAAAGTCCCGGCTGTGCATCGTGCGCGCGCCGTGTATCTGGTGAGGACGGCGGCGTCCTACGTTTCGGCCGATGCCCGGCTGAGCTTTACGCTACCGCTTCAGCGCCGCGTCGCTGAGCCCCGGCCGTCGATCGTCGCGATCGCTCGCGGCTGTCATGCGCCGCATGATACGCCGGGGGCAATCACAGGTTCGTATGCCGGCTGTTCCTTATGCGCACGCGCGGCCGCCCGCGCCCCGTGTTTGCCGGGACTTACAGGCGGCACGGAAGGTGAACCCCACCGGACGTGACTTTCCGCAGCGGACTGGTCGCGGCGGCGCTGCTCACGGCGGCGACCGTGCTGGTGTCGGCGGCAGTGCCCCCGGCGCTGCTCGGCTCGCTCGACGGCCGGCAGGTGTTTCCGGCGTCGAACTGGTGGAACCTCGACGTCAGCCGCGCGCCGGTGGATCCCTCGTCGGCCGCCTACGTCAATTTCATCAGCGGCCGCGTCGGGTCGAACACGACGGCGACGCGGCGCGTGCATCCCGATTTCGGACCGCCCCCGTACGGAATTCCTTATGTCGTCGTCTCCGGCGATCAGCCGCTCGTCCGTCCGGTGTGGACCGCGTACGGCGACGAGAGCGACGACGGCGCGGCGGGACGGCCGGCGGGCTATCCGATTCCGGTCGAAGCGCAGACGCAGCCGAACTACATCGAAGGAGCCGTGCCCGGCGGCGGCACCGACGGCGATCGGCATCTGCTGATCGTCGATCGCGACAACTGGCTGTTGTACGAGACGGCGGCGACCCGCTGGAACGCGGCGCTGAGCCGCTGGGAGGCGGACTGCGGCGCCATCTTCAGCCTGGCGCGCAGCGATCGGCGGCCGGAGACGTGGACGTCCGCCGACGCCGCAGGCCTCGCCATCTTTCCGGGGCTCGTGCGCTACGACGAGGCGTACGGCACCGCCGAGATCGCGCACGCGTTCCGCGTGACGGTGCGCGCGACCAACGGCTACGTCTGGCCGGCGTCGCATCGCGCCGGCTCCACCGCCGGAGCGCTGCCGATGGGCGCGCGCCTGCGCCTCAAGGCGTCGAAGGATCTCTCCGGCTATCCCGCGCCGGTCCAGCGGATCTTCCGCGCGATGCAGCGCTACGGCCTGATCGTCGCCGACAACGGTTCGGACATGTACGTGTCGGGGACCATGGACGCGCGGTGGAACAATGCCGTGTTGAACCCTGCATTCCACGGTTTGACCGCGGACGACTTCGACGTGCTGCAGCTGGGCTGGCGCGGCAACCTCCCCTCCGCCCCGCTGAACCTGCGCGTGATCCGCTAGCTAAACTCGGCCGCGGGTGATCGCGGTAGCATCCGGCACATGGATCCGCGCAGCCGCATGGTCGCCGAGCAGATCAGGGCCCGCGGCGTCCGCGACGAGCGGGTGCTCGATGCGATGATGCGCGTGCCGCGCGAGCAGTTCGTCCCCCCCGCGCTTCAACCGGCGGCGTACGAGGATCATCCGCTCGAGATCGGCCACGGCCAGACCATCTCCCAGCCGTACATCGTCGCGTACATGACGGAAGCGCTGCGGCTCGAGCCGTCGCATCGCGTGCTGGAGATCGGGGCGGGGTGCGGCTATCAGACCGCGGTGCTGGCGGAACTGGTGCGCGAGGTCTTCTCGGTCGAACTGCTGCCCGATCTCGCCGACCGCGCGCGGTCGACGCTCGCGGCCCTCGGCTACACGAACGTGCAGCTCCGCACCGGCGACGGGTACGAAGGCTGGCCCGAGCACGCGCCGTACGACCGGATCCTCGCCGCCGCCGCTCCCGTGTCCGTGCCGCCGGCGCTGCTCGAGCAGCTGGTCGACGGCGGCATCATCGCCCTGCCGATCGGCACCGCGTACCAGGAACTGCGGGTGCTGCAGACGCGCGGCGCCTCGCTCGAGACGCTGGCGACATTGCCGGTCCGCTTCGTGCCGATGATCAAGGGCGGGAACACCGTGACGCCGTGAAAGCGGATTACCGCGACGGCACGTGCGCGACGGCGTGCAGCGGCGCGGGGGCGGGATCGCCGCTGTAATACACGGCTTCGAGGAAGAGCCCGGACGCGGGGGCGGTGAGCGCGGCGGGCAGATCGGATCGCTCCTCCAGCAAGCCGCTCACCTCCGCGGAGGTCAGCTCGCCCCGGCCGACGGCGGCCAGCACGCCGACCATCCGCCGCACCATCCGCCAGAGGAAGTGCGAGCCGACGACGCGGATCAGGAGCAGGTCGCCGTCTTCGGCGATCTCCAGTCGATCCACCAGCACCCTCGAGGACTTCTCTCCAGACTCGTCGGCGCTGAAGGACGCGAAATTCCGCATCCCGACGAATACCGCCGCCCCCGCACGCATGCGGTCCGGGTCGAGTGCCTCCTTCACCCACCACAGGTAGGGCTTGAAGAACGCGCTCTTCCTCCGGGAGATCTGATAGAGGTAGCTGCGCGCCACGGCGTCGTGCCGCGCGTGGAACCGGTGCGGCACCTTGTCGATCGAGCGGATGTGAATGTCGGTCGGGAGCGCATCGTTGATGCGCTGCCGCAGCGCGCCGGGCGGCAAATCCGTGTACAGCTCGAGATGCGCCACCTGCGCGAGCGCATGGACGCCGGCGTCGGTCCGTCCCGCTCCGTACAGCTCGAACTCGCGCCGTCGCGTCACCTCGCCGACGGCGTGCTCGATCTCCCCGGCGACGGTGCGCGCGTTCTTCTGGATCTGCCACCCGCTGTAACGCGTCCCGGCGTACTCGATGACGAGCTTGAAACGTGGCACCCGATCACCCGATCATCCGATCACCCGATCGCCCGATCACCCGATCAACTCCATCGCCCGGCTGGCGATCGCCGTGTCCTGGAAGCCGACGCCGGTGAGATCGGCGATGGTGATCTGCGCGGCGGACGTGCGTCCCGGCTTCACGCCGGCGACAATCTCACCCAGTTCCGCGTGCACGCGGGTTGCGGGCATCGCGCCCGTGTCCAGCGCATGCCGCAGCTCGCCGAACGCCGCGCACTGCGTCAGCCGATCGACGACGAGGAGATCGGCGCGCGCCAGACACGCCGCGTCCAGTTCCTGCTTGCCGGGAGAATCGGCGCCGAGCGCGGTGACGTGCTGCCCCGGCCGCAGCCACTCGGCGCGGACGAGCGGCTGCCGTGACGGTGTCGCGGTCACGATCAGGTCCGCGGCGCGGCAGACCGCTTCCGGCGTCGCCGCCGCGGATGCCTCGAAGCCGGCCGCCTGCATGTCTGCCACGTAGGCGTCGAGGTGCGCGCGGTTCGGACTCCACGCGACGATGCGGCTGAATCGCCGGACGACGCGAAGGCAGTCGATCTGGTGGCGCGCCTGGAGTCCGGATCCGAGCACGCCGACCGTGTCGAACGTCTCCGGCGCGAGCACCTCCGCGGCGACGGCCCCCGCCGCACCGGTGCGGATGTCGGTCAGGAACCCGTTGTCGAGCAGGAGCGCGGCCGGCAGGCCGGTCGTCGCGTCGAAGACGGCCATCAGTCCGGCGCCGCTCGGCAGCCCCTTCGCGGGATTGTCGTAGAAGCCGCTGGCCACCTTGATCGCGACGTGCGGCACGCCGTCGATCAGCGCGGTCTTGACGTGGAATTCGCCGCGGTGCGCCGGCACCTCGAGGTTGATCACCGCCGGAACGTGCGTGCGCCCTTCGCCGTCGGCGCGGAAGGCGGCGCGGATCGCGTCCACGGCCACCGCGGGCGTGATCACCGCGCGCAGGTCCGGCTCGAGGACGATCGGAATCACGGGATGCAGGCGATGGCGTCGATTTCGACCCGAAGCCCCTCGCCGGGCAGCCCGGCGACCTGCACGGTGGTGCGCGCGGGACGGTGCGTGCCGAACGCGCGGGAGTACACCTCGTTCATCTTCGGGAATTCTTTCATGTCGACGAGGAACACGCCGCAGCGGAGCACGTGCGGCAGTCCCGACCCGGCGGCGCGGAGGATCGCCTCGACGTTGCGCAGCGCCTGCGCGGTCTGCGCCTCGACGTCGGGTGCCAGCGAACCGGTCGCCGGATCGCGGCCGGCCTGGCCGGAGACGAAGACCAGGTTGCCGAAGATCATCCCGGGAGAATACGGGCCGACCGGGGTGGGCAGGGCGGCGCTGATGACGGGTTGCACTCGCTCGGACATCCCGTCATCCTATGCGAAGTGCCGGCATGGTGAGGCAAGCCATCGCGCTCGTGGCGCTGTCGCTGGCGGCGCTGACGCAGCGTCCCGACGCGCGTGAGGCGCTGCGCCTCGGACGATCGCAGGACGAGGCGCTGTACGCCGCCTTCAGCAGGGGCTACACGCTGGCCGCGTCGGATCCGGTCGACAGCGCCGAAGTGATCACCGAGTTCCGCCGCGCCGTCCTGATCGTCCGCGAGCGGGCGAGGCTGGGGGAGTTCGGCTTCACCGAGCGCGACCTCACCGTGGCGATGACGCCGCACCTCGGGCTCGTCACCTTCATCGTGCAGGCGCGGCTGAATCCGCTGCACACCTATGCCACGGCGCCCGCCTACGAGCTGTACATCGAAACCGGGCCGCTCACGCCGCCGCTCGCCGCGCGCGAGGCCAGGCGCGATCCGGTGTATGCGCTCGGCGGCATCGGCGCGCCGCTCATCGGCGTCCGCCTGGAGATCACCATCCCGCGGGCGCAGATCGAAGCGGCGCCGCGCCCGGAACTGATCCTCACCGACGAGCGCGCCAGCGTGTTGTGGCGCAGCCGTATCGATCTGTCCAGGTATCGGTAGGGCGCTGCCGCCGTCCGCCTCTCCGCTCACCGCGTTCCGCTTCTGCTACAGTCCACGTCATGACACACCGACTGCGAGCGGCGTTCGTCACCCTGTTCGTCACCGCCGCGCTTGCGCCGATCGCGGCGCGCCAGGCGCCGGCGCCGCAGCCGTCCACCGGTGCGCTGCCGCTCACCCAGACGATTCCGTTCGACGCGGCGGTCAGGACCGGCACGCTGCCGAACGGCCTGAAGTACTACGTGCGCAAGAACACGCGGCCGGCGAACCGCGTCCTGCTGCGCCTCGCCGTCAAGACCGGCTCGCTCGACGAAGCCGACGATCAGCAGGGGCTCGCCCACGTGCTCGAGCACATGGCGTTCAACGGCAGCGAGCACTTCAAGCCCGGCGAGCTGGTCTCGTACTTCGAATCCACCGGCGCGCGGCTGGGGCCGCACGTCAACGCCTATACCGGATTCGAGGAAACCGTCTACATGCTCGACCTGCCGTCGGACAAGCCGGAGATCGTCGACAAGGGGATGATCGCCTTCTCCGACTTCGCCGGCGGCCTCTGGCTCGATCCCGCGGAAGTGGACAAGGAGCGCGGCGTCGTCGTCGAGGAGTGGCGTGGCGGGCTGGGCGCCGGATCGCGCATCCGCGACAAGCAGATCCCGGTGCTGTTCTACCAGTCGCGCTACGCGGAGCGGCTGCCGATCGGCAAGCCCGAGATCCTCAAGTCGTTCCCGGTGGCGCGCCTGAAGGCGTTCTACGACACGTTCTATCGCCCCGACCGGATGGCGATGATCGCCGTGGGGGACATGGATCCGCAGAAGCTCGAGGACATGATCAAGGCGTCGTTCTCGGCGCTGAAGAGCCGCGGCGCCGCGCCGCCCGAGCGCAAGGTCGACGTGCCGCTGCACAAGGACACGCTGGTCAGCATCGTCACCGACAACGAGATCACGCAGTCGTCGGTGTCGCTCGTCCGCAAGCGGCCGCGCGCCGGATCGGAGACGGTCGGCGATTACCGCCGTTCGCTGCTGCAGCGGTTCTTCGAGCAGATGCTGAACGACCGGTTCGACGAGCTGTCGCGGCGTCCGGACGCGAGGTTCCTGGGCGCCGGGATGTTCGGCGAAGGGCTGAGCAAGACCGTGGAAACCGTGTCGCTCGCCGCCAACGTGCAGAGCGGCCGGATCGCCGACGGGCTGGCGGCGGTCGCGATCGAGGCGAAGCGCGCGCGCGAGTTCGGGTTCAACGCCGGCGAGCTCGATCGCGCGAAGAAGTGGATGGCGGCGTTCTACGAGCGGGCGTATACCGAACGCGACAAGACCGAGAGCGGCTCGTTCGCGCAGGAGTACCTGAACCACTTCCTCGAGGGTGAGCCGTCCCCCGGGATCGAGTACGAGTACAAGCTCGTGCAGCAGCTGCTGCCCTCGATCTCCGCCGCGGAAGTGACGGCGCTCGGCAAGACGCTGCTGGCCGACGAGAGCCGCGTCATTCTGGCGACCTCGCCGCAGAAGGCCGACATCGCGGTGCCGTCGGAAGAAGAGCTGAAGAAGGCGCTCGCCGCCGCGGAGGCGGCCGCCGTCACCCCCTGGCACGACACCACCGCGACGCGCGAGCTGCTCGAACGCAAGCCGGAGCCGGCGGCGGTCGTCTCGACACGGACCGTCGACGAGGTCGGCCTCACGATCGCCCGGCTGGCGAACGGCGTCGAGGTCTGGCTGAAGCCGACCGATTTCAAGAACGATCAGGTGCTGTTCGCGATGCAGGCCAAGGGGGGCGCGTCGCTCGCGCCTCCCGAGGACTTCGTCGAGGCGACGCTCGCGACGACCTACGTGTCCCTCTCGGGCGCCGCCGGCCTGAAGGCGCTCGACGTGCAGAAGCTGCTGGCGGGCAAGCTCGCCAACGCGTCCCCGTCGATCACCCTGTCGAGCCACGGCTTCAACGGATCGGCGGCGCCGGCGCAGCTCGAGACCGCCTTGCAGCTGCTCTACGCGCGCTTCACGCAGCCCGGGGACGATCCGGAAGCGTTCGAGATGATGAAGCGCCAGCTCACCGCGTTCCTCGCCAATCGACTCGATTCGCCGGCCGCGGTATTCGGCGACAAGGTGGAGGAGATCAACAGCTCCGGCCATTACACCTCGAAGCCGCTCACGGTCGAGCGCGTCAACACCCTGGACCGCGCCAAGATGCTGTCGTTCTACAAGGCGCGGTTCTCGAATGCCGCCGACTTCACCTTCTTCATGGTCGGCGCCTTCAGGACGGAGGAAGCGCTGCCGCTGATCGCGCGCTACGTGGGCGGTCTGCCGTCGACCGGGACGGCGGCGTCGACGTTCAAGGATCTCGGCCTCAGGTTTCCCGCTGCCAGCGCCGATGCCAGGGTGGAGAAGGGGCGCGAGCCGAAGAGCGAGACCGTCATCAGCTTCGCGGCCGATCCGCCGGGAGACGATCCCATGGAGCAGGAGCGCGTGCTCGCCGCGACCGACGTGCTCGAGATCGCGCTGCGCGACATTCTGCGCGAAGAGCTCGGCCAGACCTATACGGTGTCCGCCGGCGTGAGCCAGAGCCCGCCGCAGCGCGGCGGCGGCTACGTGCAGGTCAGCTTCGGCGCGTCGCCGGAGAACATCGACAAGATGGCCGCGCGCGTCCTGCAGGAAGTCGCGAAGATGCAGAAGGACGGCCCGTCCGAGGACCTGGTCAATCGCGCCAAGGAAACCGCCAGGCGCAACTACGAGACGCAGCTGCGCACGAACAACTACTGGCTCGGCCGGTTTCAGGCGGTGAACCTGTGGAAGCAGGATCCGCGGATCATCGCGACGCGCGTCGAGCGCATCAACGCGCTCACGCCCGCCACGGTTCAGGAGGCGTTCAAGAAGTACTTCCCGATGAACCGCCGCACGATCATCACGCTGATGCCCGGAAAGTAAGCCTCAGCGCTCGGCGTAATACCGCATCACGATCTCGACGACGAGGAAGGCGGCGGCGACGGACGCGATGAAGGCCGCGGCGAGCCAGAGCATCATCTTCCTGTATTCGGGATCCATTCAGGTGAGGTTCAGCACCCGGCGGATCTCCGCCGTGAGCTGATCGGGCAGCACGGGTTTGGCGAGGAACCCGTCTGCGCCCGCGTCGGCGGCGCGCTGCCGATGCTCCTGAAACGCGTGGGCGGTCAGCATGATCACCGGAATGTCGCGCGTCGCGGCGTCCTGTTTCAGCAGCTTCGCCGCCTCCCAGCCATCCATCCCCGGCATCGTCGCATCCATGAGGATCAGCGACGGCCGGTCGAGCCGCGTCTTGACGATGGCGTCGGCGCCGTTGGCCGCCTCGGCCGAGCGGAAGCCCTCGTGCTCCAGATACATCGAATACATCTCGCGGGCGTCCAGGTTGTCGTCCACGATGAGAATGAGGGGCCCGGCCATCGATAGAGCTAGTCTAGCCGATAGTGCCGCCGCGAGTGACGGTGCAAGGGGGTTCCGGGGTGACTGATGTCGAGTTCGCGCGCGCGTTCGAGCGCGGCGACGTGGCGCCCGCCGATTTCGATCATCGCGCGCACGTGCGCGTCGCATGGGTGTACGTGCGCGAGGGGCCGTCGCTCGACGCGGCGACGGATCGCATGCGCGCGGCGATCCAGCGCTTCGCGGCGGCGGCGAACGCGTCGCAGAAATACCACGAGACGATCACGGTCCTGTGGATGCGGCTGCTGGCGGACGCGGCGGCGCGGATGCGCGCGCCATGCGAGCTGGACGCCTTGCTGGCGCAGTGTCCGGAGCTGGCCGACAAGAACCTGCCGCTGCAGTACTACTCGCGGGAACGGCTGTTCAGTGACGAGGCGCGGACGCGCTGGGTCCCGCCCGATCTGGCGTCGGAGTCATCAGGCGCGTGACGCCGCGGCGGACGCTACCTGCGCCGCCTCCTGCGGCGACCGCCGGCCGGCGCGCCTGCCGGGCGTCCAGCTGACGACGGCGGGTGGGACGGCCGGGGGGCGTGCGGCGCCGCGGGACGCTGCGCATGCGCGGCGCGGCGCTCCGCGTTGGCATGGGCCCGCCGGCGTTCCTCGGCCTTCCGGGCCCGGATCTCGGCGATGCGCTGCGCGTGCGGGACTTCGAGGCGCTCCGCCGCCCTGACCGTGTAATCGAAATCCGGTACGGTCACGCGCGGCAGGCGGCGATTGATCGCCTTCTCGATGGCGCGGACGTCGGCTTCCTCGTCCGGCGACACCAGCGTGTAGGCGGAGCCGGTCATCTCCGCGCGCGCCGTCCGGCCCACGCGATGGATGTAATCCTCGGGCTGCGCCGGCACGTCGAAGTTGACGACATGCCCGAGCGCCGTGACGTCGATGCCGCGCGCGGCGATGTCGGTGGCGACGAGGACGCGATAGCGGCCGCTCTTGAAGCCGTCCAGCGCCTGCGTGCGCTGCGCCTGCGAGCGATTGCCGTGGATCCGCTCCACCGCCACCTGGTGCCCCGCCAGATACTTTGCCAGTCGATCGGCGCGGTGCTTCGTCCGCGTGAAGACCAGGGCGTCCCGCACGTCCACGCCGTTGAGCAGGGTCAGCAGCAGCGCCGGCTTGAGCGCCTGGGGCACCGGGTAGATCGCCTGCGTGATGCCGGTGGCCGGCGCGGCGCGGCGTTCGAGGTTGATCGTCACCGGGTCGTGCAGCATCTCGCGCGTCAGCTCGGCGATCGGCGGCGGCATCGTCGCGCTGAAGAACAGCGTCTGCCGCTGGCGCGGCAGGTGCCGCAGCACCCGCCGGATGTCGGGCAGGAATCCCATGTCGAGCATCCGGTCCGCTTCGTCGAGGACCAGGAACTCGATCCCCGACAGCCGCGCGTACGGGGCGCGAAAGTGATCGAGCAGGCGGCCGGGCGTGCCGACGATGATGTCGACGCCGCTGCGGAAGGCATGCTCCTGCGGGCCCATGCCGACGCCGCCGTAGACCGCCGCCGCGGTCACCGGCGTGTGGACGGCGACGTCGTTCACGTCGCTGAGAATCTGCGCGGCCAGTTCACGGGTCGGGGTGATGACCAGGGCGCGCGTGGTGCCGCGCGGCTTCGCGATCAGGTGATGGAGGATCGGCAGGAGGAACGCGACCGTCTTGCCGCTGCCCGTCATGGCGCAGGCGAGGACGTCGCGGCCCGCCAGCGCGGGGGGAATCGCGTCGGCCTGGATCGGCGTCGGACGCTGGAATCCGAGGTCTTTGAGGCCGCGCAGGAGGTCGGGATGCAGCTTGAACTGGCTGAAGGGCATCCACTATCCTAGTAGCAAGGAGACAATCCATGGGCATGGCCAAACCCGCCGCGGCGTTCCGCAACTACGCGGACGAGCCCACCGGGTACGTCGAGCAGTTCTACCGCAAGAACCATCAGCACCAGACGCTCGATTTCGTACTCGCCAGGAAGGCGGAGTACCTGCCGCTGAATCGCGAGACGATGACGGTGTGGGAGATGCTGGAGCATCTCAACGACGTCGTCGACGAGAGCGATCCCGACACCAATTTCACGCAGATGGATCACGCGCTGCAGACCGCGGAAGCGGCGCGGCGCGCGAACCAGCCGCGCTGGATGATCGCCACCGGGTTCATCCACGATCTGGGCAAGGTGCTGTGCAAGTTCGGCGAGCCGCAATGGGCGGTGGTCGGCGACACCAACCCGGTCGGCTGCCGGTTCTCGCCGAAGATCGTGCACTCCGGCTTCTTCGCGCTGAATCCCGACGCGACGCATCCGGTGTATTCGACCGAGCTGGGGATCTACGAGCGCGGCTGCGGTCTCCAGAACATCCATATGTCCTGGGGGCACGACGAGTATCTGTACCACGTCATGAAGGATCGCCTCCCGATCGAGGCGCTCTACATGATCCGCTATCACTCGTTCTACGCCTGGCACCGCGAAGGGGAATACGACTACCTGTGCGACGACCAGGACCGCGCGATGCTCAAGTGGGTGCGCGCCTTCAACCGGTACGATCTGTATTCCAAGGGGGACGATCGGCCGAAACTGGACGAGCTGCGTCCCTATTACGAAGATCTGACCCGCGAGTTCTTCCCCGATCCGCTGAACTGGTAAGAAACGGCACACTTTCCGGTGCCGGGACGCCGAAAGCCAGCGCCCCAGCTGGCTTTCGCGCCGTACCATACATTTTTCGTCCCCTAATTGTTCGGTTCCGCCCCCGGCGACGTTGTATTCAGGCGGGTGGAATATGATCGCCTCTCCCTTCCATGGACGAGTCCCCCGGACAGGCCGGTCCGCAGCCACGTGCGGTCGCGACGACCGCCGATCTCCTGCACCGGGCACGGCTTGGCGATGCTGACGCCCTCAACGAGCTCTTCGCCCGCTATCTCCCGTCGCTCCGGCGGTGGGCGCGAGGCCGCCTGCCGCGCTGGACGCGCGATCTGCGCGACACCGATGACGTCGTGCAGGAGACGCTGGTGCAGACGCTGAAACACATCGGCGACTTCCAGCCGCGGCACGAAGGGGCGCTGCAGGCATATCTGCGGCAGGCGCTGGTGAACCGGGTCCGCGACGAAGTCCGGCGCGTGAACCGGCACGGTGTGACGGCGGAAATCGAGGACGAGCACGCGGCGCGGCAGGCGTCGCCGCTCGAAGAGGCGATCGGACGCGAAGCCCTGGAGCGCTACGAGCGGGGGCTGGCGCGGCTGCGCCCGGAAGAGAGAGAAGTGATCATCGCGCGCGTGGAGCTTGGGCAGAGTTATCAGCAGATTGCCGCCGGCCACAACAAGGCGAGCGCGGATGCCGCGCGGATGGCGGTCTCGCGTGCCCTGGTGCGTCTGGCCGAGGAGATGGACGCGTGAAGCAGGACAGCGCGCGCGCCATCGAGCATCTGGCCGCCTCCATCGCCGACGGGACGACCGTCGACTGGGGCGCCGCCGAGAGCAGCATCAGCCCCGGCGAGCAGCGCCTCCTCCGGCACCTGCACCTGATCGGCACGCTGGCGGAGGTCTATCGATCCCTGCCGGTCGATCCGGCGTCGCCGGAAGACGATCCGCTCGCCGATCCCCACCCGGCCGGGCCGCGGTGGGGACGGTTGATCCTGCTCGATCGCATCGGGCAGGGGACGTCGGCGGACGTGTTCCGCGCGTGGGACGTCGACCTGCAGCGCGAGGTCGCCCTCAAGCTGCTGCGGCTCGACGGCGTCACGGCGGACGCGGCGGCGAACACGCGGATGCTGCAGGAGGCGCGGCGCATCGCCCGCGTCCGCCATCCCCACGTGGTCCACGTCTACGGCGCCGAGCGGCACGAAGAGCGGATCGGGCTGTGGATGGAGCTGGTGCGCGGACGATCGCTCGACGACATTGTCCGCGACGACGGCCCGCTGGCCGCCGATGCGGCCGCGCGGATCGGCGCGGATCTGGCCGGGGCGGTGGCGGCGGTGCACGCCGCGGGCCTGCTGCACCGGGACGTCAAGGCGCAGAACGTCATCCAGGACGAGTCGGGCCGGATCGTGCTGATGGACTTCGGCGCCGGCGAGGAGATCGGCGCGCGCCCGCGGGTCGCCGGCACGCCGCTCTACATCGCGCCCGAGGTGCTGGCCGGCGGGCCGGCGTCGGCGGCGAGCGACGTCTACTCACTCGGCGTCCTGCTGTTCTACCTCACCACCGGGAGGTTCCCGGTGCAGGCCGCGTCCCTGGAGGAACTGCAGCGCGCGCACCGCGCCGGCGGCCGGCGTCCGCTGCGCCAGGTGAATCCGAAGCTGCCGGCAACGTTCGCAGGCATCGTCGATCGCGCGCTGTCGGCGGATCCGGCGGCGCGCTTCGCGACGGCGGCCGCCATGGAAGCGGAACTCCGGCGCGCGGCGAGCGGCGGGACCGTGACGGACGATCGCCCCGCGCGCTGGCGCGGCTGGGCCGTCGGCGCCGCGACCGCCGCGGCGGTGATCGCGCTGCTCGCGACGATCGCCTCGGTCCGTCCGTTCTCCCCCCGGCCGAATCCCGAGCCGACCTCCATTGCCGTGCTGCCCCTGGCGTTCGCGGCGGATCAGTCCGACGCCGCGCTCCTGGCGGACGGTCTCACCGACGAGTTGATCACGACGCTGGGGCAGGTGCAGGCGCTGCGGGTGACCGCGCACACCTCGGTGCGGCGGTTCCGCGGCTCGACCGAGCCGGTGTCCGCCATCGCCGCGCAGCTTGGGGTCGCGTCGGTGCTCGAGGGATCGATTGCCGTCGATCGAGGCGGCGCCGATCCGCGCGTCCGCGTCAATCTCCGGCTGATCAAGGCCGGCACGGACGCGCAGATCTGGTCGGACAGGTTCGAGCGGGGGCTCGGCGATCTGCTGGCGCTGGAGCGTGAGATCGCGCGGGCGGTGACGGGCAGCATCAGCGCGCGACTGACCGACGGCGAAGCGGCGCGGTTCGCCCGCGCGTCTGCGACCAGTCCGCCGGCGCAGCGGGCCTATCTGCAGGGGATCGCGTACCTGTCGCAGAACCGCCACGGCGCTGAAGTGCGTCCGGCGCTCGAGGCGCTGCAGCAGGCGATCGCCATCGACCCGTCGTTCGCGCCGGCGCACGCCGCGGCGGCGCGGACCTATGTGCTCCTCGGGTTCGACCGCGAGATACCGCAGTCCGAGGCGTACGCCGCGGCGAAGGCCGCGGCGCAGCGCGCACTGGCGCTGGATCCCGATCTGGCCGAAGCACGCATCGCGCTCGCCGACGTGAGCTTCTATTACGAGTGGGACTTCGCCGGCGCCGAAGCCGAGTACCAGCGGGCGATCCGCCTGGCGCCGAGCGGCGCGTATGCGCGCACGCAGTATGCCCGCCTGCTTGCGGCGCTCGGGCGCACCGACGAGGCGCGGCAGCACGCGGACGGAGCCGTGGCGGTCGATCCGCTCACCGCCGAGGTCACGCTGACGCAAGGGCTGATGGCGTACTACCAGCGCCGCTACGACGAGGCCGCGGACATTCTGCACGCGACGTCGCGGATGGATCCGCGATTCCCCGGGGCGTATTTCACGCTGGGCCGGATCGAGGAAGCGCGCGGCCGGCTGGCCAACGCGATGGACTTCACCGACCGCGCCATTCGACTGTCGGAGACTCCCGCATGGCGCGCGCAGGCCTTGAGGCTGCGGGCGCTGGCAGGCCAGACGGCGGCGGCACGCAGCGCGCTCGCGCGGCTGCAGGACCGCCTGGCGGCGGACGGCCGGACGCTCGCCGACCCGCATGAAGCCTACGTCCGGCTCGCGCTCGGCGAGCGTGACGCGGCGCTCGATCTGCTGACCGCCGCCGTGGACGCGCGCGACCCGGCGGTGCTCTGGATCGGCGTGGATCCGCGGCTGGATTCGATCCGCGGCGATCCCCGCTTCCGGCAGCTGATCGCGCGTCTGGGGCGCCCGTAGCGGGCCCTTGCTTGACGCTCACGGGACGGGCCGATAGACTCTCGCCAAAACTCGCGTCATCTCCGAGGAGCATCGAGTGGCCAAGTCCCGCCGTCCGTCCCCGCGCAAGCGCGCCAAGTCCTCGTCGCGCCGAAAGACCGCGACGTCGCGGTCCAAGCGCGGTACATCCAAGACCAAGAGCCGAACCAGCACGCGTGCCGCCTTCGGCATGGCGACCAGCGGGTCGATCGAGCTCAAGCCGATTCGCGCCGAGATCGGGCGCGTCATCGAGGCGCTGCGAGGGTTGCCGCAGACCGATCGCACGAAGAACACGCTCGAACGGCTGCAGCGCATGTCGGCCGACTTCGACGACATCTGCGATCCCGAGAACCCGTTCGGCTGCGGGCCCGACATGGCGTTTCCCACTCCGTAATTCCGCTCCGTGCCCGTTCGCTTTCGCCGATCGCCCTTCCTGGTCGGCTACTGGAAGGACGCGCGGCTGCTGGTGCACAACTACGCCAGCGGCCGCGCCGCCGCGATCGGGCCGGACGTCTGGCGCACCCTCGACGCCTGCGCCGAGTGGCAGACCGTCCAGCAACTCAGCGGCCGCCTGGGCGTCGACCCGCAGCGGCTCCGCCGCCTCGTCCGCGCCCTGACCGCCTGTTCGCTGCTGCAGCGCTCCGACCGCCCGCCTGACCCGCGAGACGCCGCGATGAGCGCGCTGGAAACCTGGAACCCCGCGGCCGGGTTCTTCCATGCGGCCACCAAACAGGTACGGTTCCTCGCCCCGGCGGCCGCGACCGCGATGGCCAACCGGCGTGCGCGGGAGCGGCGGATGCCGCCGCCGACGAAGAGGATTCGCGGCGCGGCCACGGTTCCCCTGCCATCGCCCGATTACGCGGGCGCGTTCCCCCAGGTCGTGCTGGCCCGCCGGACCTGGCGGCGGTTCGGACGCGCTCCGATCTCGCTCGAAGACGTGGCGACCACACTGGCGCTGGCGGTCGGCGTGCAGCACTGGGTGCCCACGAGATTCGGTCGTCTCCCCCTCAAGACCTCGCCGTCCGGCGGCGCCCGCCACCCGATCGAAGCCTATCTGTGCGCGCGGCGGGTGCGAGGCCTCAGGCCGGGGCTGTACCACTATGCGTCGGACGCGCATCGGCTGGAGCGGATCCGCGGGGGGGACATGACGGCGCGGCTGAAGGCGTGGATGCCTCGGAGCCGCTACTTCGCCCAGGCGGCGTTCGTCGTCGTGCTGACCGCCGTCCTCGAGCGGCAGGTCTGGCGCTATCCCTATGCGCGGGCGTACCGGGCCGCGCTGGCGGAGGCGGGCCACGTCTGCCAGACCTTCTGCCTGGCCGCCACCTGGCGCGGTCTGGCGCCGTTCTGCCTCATGGGGCTGAACGACCCTCTGATCGAGCAGGACCTTGGGATCGACGGGGTCAGCGAGACCGTGTTGTACGTGGCCGGGGCCGGGACGCGGCCGCGCGGCGCCACCTGGGCGCCGAGGGTCCGTGGAACCCTGGAACGCCGGCGAAACCCCGCCTTCGGCTAGATCTGTTCGTTTCCCCGGACTGCGGCGTTATAGGAGGCATGAACGCACCGTACCTCCTGGGGGACACCGTGACCGGACTGCCGCGCCGTACCCACGCTTTCGGGGGAGCCATTCCGCGCCTGGGGGACCAGCACCGCGCCTGCGGCCGGGAAATCCTGCGCCTGAACGCCGAGATTGCGACCCTCCGCGACGAATTGACGCGCGAGCGGACGCTGAACGAAGATCTGAGCCGGTCCGCGGCGATGTGGATCCGGCTCTACGAAGAGCAACTGAGCCGAGCCAACGCGCTCGCCGAGCGCGTACGGTTGGAGGTGACCGAGCCGTGAACGACGAGACCATCCGTCTGCGGCGCTCGCGATCCGCGCGCGTCGTCCAGCACCGGCACGGCGTGACCGCGTATCCCGAGCCGTACCGGACGCCGGTGCTCCCTCCCGGCTGGCCGCCGCTGGATCCGGCGGACCAGTCCTCCGTGCTGCTGGCCTGCGACGAGTTCCCCGAGGCCTGCCGCCTGCGGCTGCGATCGTTGTGGGATGCCGCCAGCGAGTTCCGCGTGTACTGCCTCGATTCCGAGGCGTGGCGCGGCGTGTGCGCGGCGACGATCTTCACCGTCGAGACCGCCGACGGCGACGAACGGGACGAAGCCCGCGGGCGCAACGCGCGCCTGCTCGCCATCGCCCACACGCCTGACGACGCGGCGCGCGTCGCGCTCGATTTCCTCAACTGGGATCTCGAAGCCGACGGCAGCGAGTGGCGCCTGACGCTCACCAATACGCGCTGAGCGCGTCAGCCGATCGCGGTTCGCCGACCGCGCGGAATTCTGCCTCTCGGCAGACTTCCGCGCCTCGCCGCGCGACCGCCTTCCAGCGGCCTGCGGATGTGCTACAAGGATGGGCCAGGAGATCCCAACCATGGTTCGTCTGTCCGCCGCATGCCTGTTCGCCGCCCTGTTGCTGACCGCCGCGCCGGCGCGCGCGCAATCCACCTGCGATCCCGACGCGCTGCAGACCAGCGGCTCGATCTACCGCATCTGCATGCCGCCGCCCGATCAGTACAACGGCATGCTGGTGGTCTGGGCGCACGGCTTCCAGGACGCCGGCACGCCGGTCAGCATTCCGGAAGATCAACTGTGCATCGGCGACTTCTGCATCCCGGAAGTGATCAACGGCCTCGGCTTCGGGTTCGCCACCAACAGCTACCGCAAGACCGGGATGGCGATCGCGCAGGGGAAAGAGGACATCATCGACCTGGTGAGCGTCTTCGCGGCGCAGAAGGGCCAGCCGCAGAAGGTCTTCCTCGTCGGCGCGTCGGAAGGCGGGGTCATCACGGCGCTCGCGCTCGAGCAGCGGCCCGACATCTTCTCCGCCGGTCTCGCGGCGTGCGGCCCGGTCGGCAACTTCCCGGCGCAGATCAACTACTTCGGCGACGCGCGCGCGACCTTCGAGGTGTTCTTCCCCGGCGTGATCCCCGGCGATCCGTTCAACCCGGATCCGGACCTGCTCGCGATCTGGCCCGACTACTACGAGTTCGTCGTCAAGCCGATCGTGATGGCGCCGGCGAATCGCAGCCGGCTCGATCAGTGGGTCCGCGTCGCGCGGCTGCCGTACGACGCCGACGACTATCTCTTCACGGTGGAGCAGTCGGTCGAGGACGCGCTCCGCTACAGCGTCGTCAATCTGCTCGACGCCGTGGCGACCATCGGCGGATTTCCGTTCGACAACTCGAAGCGCTACTACACCGGGTCGAGCAGCGACGTGCTGCTGAACCTGCTGGTGCCGCGCCGCGCGGCGAGTCCGGCGGCGCTGGCGGCGATGAACTCGCCGGCGTATTCGACCAGCGGCGTGCTGCAGCGGCCGCTGATCACGCTGCACACGCTGCGCGACCAGCAGGTGCCGTACTGGCACGAACAGATTTACGCGCTGAAGACGCTGGCATCGGGCTCGTACCTGACGCGCCACCTGAACATCCCGATCGATCGCTTCGAGCACTGCAACTTCACCACCGACGAGGTGCTCGCCAGCTTTGCGATCATGCTGTTCTACGACGGACTGATCGCGGAGGTGTCAGGCACGGGCTCGTTCCTGACGCCGTCGCAGCTCGCCGCATTCGAGGCGCGCACGCGCGCGGTGGGCCTGCTGACCCGGCGGGCCGGGACGTCGCTGCAGTTGAAGCTCAAGTAGCGCCGGCGGCGCTCAGCGAACCGATCTTCTGGAACGCCTCCAGCGCCGAGCGCTCGGTGCGTTCCGCTTCGCGGAGCATGCCGAGGTTCGAGCGGAGCAGCGCGTCGGCGCGCCGCCGCCACGACTGCTCGCGCAGCTTCAGGTAGGCGTCCGCAGCGTCGACCAGCGGCTGCTGCTCGCGCGGCACGCCGCGCACTTCGCTCAGCCGCTTCTTCACGCCCTGCAGGTCAGGCAGGATGGTGCGATCGATCAACTGCGCCAGCCGCTTCGCCGACAGCCGTCCCAGCCGGAACTCGCTCACCGCCTGATCGTAGGTGGTCGTGGTCCGCTCTTCGAGCGACGCGATCTGCGCGATGTGCGGGCGGAAGTCGGTGATGCCGCGGAGCGGCAATGCCGCCGCGATCGCCACCGCCGCGGTGGCCGCGGCGAGCACGGCGGTGCGCGTCAGCGGCGGCTTCTCGCGCGTCAGGCCGCGGACCGTCAGCAGGCCGCCGATCAGCCCGGTCGCACAACCGGCCAGTTCCGCCGTGCTGCTCAAATGATCCGTCAGCCCGTTGTAGAGGAAGAACGGCACCGCCGCGGCCGCGCAGGCCTTCACCACCGGCAGCGGAATCGGCACCGGCGGCCGTTCGACGATCGTCCAGACGAGCGACGCGAGCAGCAGCCCATAGACGCCGAAGATCGCGCCCGACGGCCCGAGCGTGATGGCCGTCGGCGTCGTCGTCCACAGGCTGACGACGCTCGCCGCCAGGCCGGAGGCCGCGTAGATCGCCGCAAAGGTCACCCGGCCGACGATGCGCTCGAGGACGAACCCGAGGAGGAGCAATCCGGCAATCGTGGCGAGCAGGTGCAGCAGGCCGGCGTGAAGGAACGTCGAGACGATCAGCCGCTGCCACTCGTTGTTGGTGGTGCGCGGCGCGAAGTTCGCCCCCCACTCGATCGCCGTCTGCGGGTCGGAGATCGCGCCCGGTGCGGACGCCATCTGCATGAAGACCAGCACGTGCACGACGACGAGCAGCGGCGTCACGACCACCCAGCGCGTTCGCGTGCGCAGCAGGTCGATGAACGGGTCGTCAGGCTTGGCGGGATGCGTCGCGGCATGCGCCGCGTTCTTCAGCGCCGCGATGCAGGCCCGGAGCAGACGCGTCCGTTCCTCGGGGGTCATGAAGTAAATCGCCGCTGCGGCGAGGACGAACAGCGCAAAGAGCGGCGTAGGCATGCCTGCCGCAGGCTCAAGTGCTGTGCCAGCACGGTCGCGGATTATCCGGCAATTTCATGCCGTACATCAGTCCAACCGGCTGCGGGATCGCAATATCGCCAGTCCGATGCCAGCTTTGTAAGCCGGCGCCGATTCCCGCCCGTCAGCCGCCGGGCGTGATCGTCACGTTGTCGAAGGTCGCGGTCGCGCTGACGCCGCTGACGTGGCTCGACACGCCCAGGCCGATCAGCACGGTCGGGCCCATGGCGAACGTATCGCTGCCGACCATCGTCCACGTGAGGCCGTCGGGGGACTCGTAGCCGGTGATGACGTTGCCGGCGCGCACCAGCTTCACCCAGCGCGGCACGGTGGACTGGCTGCCGGCGGTGCTGACGGTGATGTTGCCGTCCGACGTGCGCCGCTGGAACGGCACGCCTTTGGTCGCCGACGCGGCGACCAGCATGAACGCCTGGGCCGCCGACGGCGAGTTGGAATTGCGGATCATGACCCCCGCCTTGGTCCACGCGTGCACGTTCTGGATCGTCGCGACGCGCGCGACGATGGTGCCGTCGCCGGTGAGCGTGCGGTAGGCGTACTGGAGGGCATCGGCCGTGCCCCACACGTCGGCGCCGCCGCCGGTCACGGTGAAGGTGCCGTTCGCCGCGGTCGCGTCGCCGGTGACGCCGGTGTATCCGACGTCGGCGTGCGTCCATCCGTCGGGAAGCGCGGGTGCAGGCGGCGGGGGAGCGCTCGCCGCCGCGACCGTCACGTTGTCGAACGTCGCCGTCGCGTTGACGCCGGTCACGTGGCTCGAGACGGCAAGGCCGATCAGCACCGTCTGCCCCATCGCGAAGGTGTCGCTGCTCACCGCCGTCCACGCGACGCCGTCGGGCGATTCGTAGCCGGTGATGACGTTGCCGGTGCGCACCAGCTTCACCCAGCGCGGCGCGGTCGACTGGCTGCCCGCCGTACTCGTGCTGCCGCCGCCGTCCGCCGTGCGGCGCTGGAACGGCACCCCCTTGAGCGGCGACGCGGCGACGACCATGAACGCGTGCGCCGCCGACGGCGAGGTGGAATTGCGGATCATGACGCCGGCTTTCGTCCAGGCGTTCACGTTCTCGATCGTCGCCACCCGCGCGACGATCGAGCCGTCCCCGGTCAGCGTGCGATAGGCGTACTGGAACGCGTCCGCGGTGCCCCACACGTCGGCGCCGGCCCCCTTCACCGTGAACGTGCCGCCCGCGGCGCCGGCGTCGCCGGCGGCGCCGGTGTTGCCGATATCCGCGTGGCTCCAGCCGCTCGGCAGCGTCGAGGCCGGCGGCGCCGCATCGACCGTAATGGTGACCGCGCTCGACGTCGTCTGCGCCGACGCGTTGTCCGTGGCGATCGCGGTGATCGTGTAGGTGCCCGCAGGAACGCCGGACCAGGTCACCGAGTACGGTGCGGTGGTGGCGGTCCCGATCGCCGTGCTGCCGGCGAAGAAATCCACCCTGGCGACCGTGCCGTCGCTGTCGGACGCGGCAGCCGTCACCGTCACCGCGGCCGGTGCGGTGAAGCGCGCGCCTGACGCCGGCGCGGTAATCGACACCGCCGGCGGAACGTTCGGCGGCGGCGGCGCTGTTGCCGTCACCGTCACGTTGTCGAACGTGGCGGTCGCGTTGACGCCGGTCACGTGGCTCGAGACGGCGAGTCCGACCAGGACCGTCGAGCCCATCGCGAACGTGTCGCTGCCGACCGTGGTCCACGTCACGCCGTCCGCCGATTCGTAGCCGGTGATCAGATTGCCGGCGCGGACCAGCTTCACCCAGCGCGGCGCGGTGCTCTGGCTGCCGGACGTGCTGACGCTGGCGCCGCCGTCGACGGGCCGCCGCTGGAACGGCACGCCCTTCAGCGGCGACGCCGCCACCACCATGAACGCCTGCGCCGCGGACGGCGACAGCGAGTTGCGGATCATGACGCCGGCCTTGGTCCAGGCGTTGACGTTCTGAATCGTGCTCACGCGCGCGACGATCGAGCCGTCGCCGTCGAGCGTGCGGTACGCGTAGTGGAAGGCGTCCGCGGTGCCCCAGACGTCCGCCCCCGCGCCGGTGACGGTGAAGGTTCCGCCGCTCGCCGTCGCCGAACCGGCCGCGCCGGTGTTGCCGACGTCGGCGTGGCTCCAGCCCGCCGGCAGCGTGCCTGGCTGGCCGCCGCAGCGATCGATGCTGGCCGAATCGGCCGCGGCGCCGCTCAGCCCCACCGCGTTGAGGGTGAGCGTGCACGCGTCCGCGGCGATCTTCATGTACTGGTGGATCGAGGCGCTGAAGGCCGTCCAGCTGCTGGTGCCGGCCGGATAGAGCGGCGCGCCCCCGCCGCCGGTCACGATGTAGGTGACGAACGCGTCGGCGGTGTTGGTGCTCTCGCGGATCGGCACGGTGCGCTCGTAGGTGTGCTCGTGCGCCGACAGGACGACGTCGACGCCGTAGCGCTCGAACAGCGGCCCGAACGCCGCGCGCACGTCGAGTGACGATCCGTGCTCCCCGCCGGAGCTGTACGGCGCGCGGTGCAGCACGGCGACGATCCATGGCTGGGTGGTCGATCGCAGGTCGGCGTCGAGCCAGCGCAGCTGCTCGGCTCGCCGGGTCGTGTCCTGGAAGGCGAACTCGGTGTCGAGCGCCACGAAGTGCACCGGCCCGTAGTCGAAGCTGTAATACCGCTCGGCGTGATCGGGGAACGCGCTGGACGCGCCGTTGCGCGGCAGCTCGAAGATGTCGAGATACGCCTTGCCGTCGCCGTTGCTCGGGCGGCTGTCGTGGTTCCCCTCCACCGGCACGAACGGCTTCGCCGGCAGCCAGTTGTAGACGTCGAAGAAGTACGACTGGTAGGTGGCATAGGTCGCGTCGCCGGTGCCGCCGCTGTTGCCGTAGGCGATGTCGCCGGCGTGGACGGCGAGGTCGAACGCGTCGCGCGACATCACGTCCGCGAGCTGCCGCTGTTCGGCGGACCCGGTGCCGCTGTCGGCGAACGCGATGAACGAGATCGATCCGCCGCCGCTCGGCGGGGCGGTCTTGAAGGTCGTTTCCGGCCCCGCGGCGGCGGTGCCCACCATCGGCTGGTACGCGTAGGTGGTGCTGGCCGACAGCCCGGTGAGCGTCGCGCTGTGCTGGTAGTAATCGAACGACAGGCCGCTGGCGGCCGCGGTCACCAGGCGCGACGTCGCGGACGCGGACGTGCGCGTCGAGCCGGCCGCCGCGCCGTAGCGGACGGATGCGGCGCCGGACTCGCGCGTCGCCCACACGATCACCATCGAGCTGGCCGTGGGCTGCTGCAGGTAGGGCCGCCGCACCACGGTGATCGTCACGCTCGGCGTCACCGCGTCCGTCGCCGCCCCGGCGGTCGTGAAGGCGTGCACCGGACCCGCGGCGGTCACGTTCGCCATCGTCTTCGAGACGACCTTCCAGTAGTAGGTCGTGCCGGGATCGAGCGCCGGCAGCGCGACGGTGCGGTGATCGCCGCCGGACTGGCTGGGGCCGAGCGGCAGGTTCGCGTGCAGCAGCGGCGGGTCGGGCGAGGTGCCGAAGTAGATGTCGTATTTATGGGCCCAGACGCCTGCGTACCACGAGAGCGCGGCGCCGGTGACCGGCACGGCGGCGGCGCCCTGCGCCGGAGCCTGCGGCACCGGCGCGTCCGGCGGCAGCGGGACGAACGGCTTGGTCTCGGCGAACCCGCTGCCGTTGGTCCACTTGCGCTCGAACTGCGCCGTCAGCCACTCGAAGATCCACGGCTTCACCGTGAAGTAGTTGTGCTCGCGCTGGCTCCGATCGGACGCGTCGGTCCAGTTGGACGAGCCGATGATCGAGGTCCCCGTGCCGTGCAGCACGACCGACTTCTGGTGGTTGATCCCGAGATGCGCGTCGACCCGGATCGGAATGCCGCCGGCGTACAGCAGATCGACGTAGTAGGCGTCCATCAGCCGGGCGCGGTTGCGGTATTCGGTCTCGTCGGTGATCAGCCGGACGTCGACGCCCCGCTGCCGGGCGCGCAGCATCGCCTCCGGATGCGCGCCGTCCGTGATCCGGAACATCACCGCGTCGATCCGGCGGTCTTCGGCGTCGTAGGCGGCGACGGAGCGGCTGCGGAAGCTCTCGTCGGGCGGAAAGTTCAGCTCCGGGTCGATCGGCGAGACCGGGAAGCTGCGCGTCAGCGGCCGGGCGACGTTCGCGTGATCGGCGAACTCGTCGTCGCTGATCCACATGTCGTCGAACTTCGTCATGAAGCTCTGCACCAGCGACGGCTCTTTGGTGAAGGCGACGATCTCGTCGGTGTAGTTGACGAACGGGATCTCCGGCGACATCTCGAACGGCGCGTAGTTGGTGCCGGCGAACTCGACCTGCCCCTGGCCGACGAAGATGATCGCCTTCCAGTGCAGGATGCCGCTCGCCTGGCGCTGCCGCATCGGGATGCCGGCGAGGCGGAGCTGATCGTTCTGCGCCACGCAGGCCGGGTGCGCCGGGGCGCAGCGCGGATCCATCAGCAGCCGGATCCTGACGCCGCGGTTCCATGCCGCGACCAGCGCGTTGGCGTAGCGCGCGTCGGTCATCATCCAGTAGGCCATGTCGATGGCGACGGTTTCCTGCTGGATGTAGGTGAGGATGTCGGCGCGGCAGTCCTCGAACGCGGGATCGCAGAGGCGCTCCTGCGCGGGGAGGACGGGCGCCTGCGCTTCGACGGGATGGACGGCGCTCAGCGCGAGCAGCGACGCAGCAAGGACGAGAACCAGACGGGGGAGCCGGAGTTCGAACATGTTTGAGAATTCGGTACAGCCGTGGGGCCGGATCGGCCCGGGGACCGGCGTCAGATCAGTGTTGAATTGCGGATCCCTTCAAGGGTACCGAAGCGTGTGCGGATGCGCACGCGGTAATTGCGGATGAGGTGAGGAAAAAGTGCGGCTGAGGTCGTTACGGTTGACGTGAGAGCGCGATCCGACGCGTCGGCGGCGCTCTCGCCGGCGCGGCCGCGCGCATCACAGACCGCCGACGGCGCGATACAGGCCGACGAATGCGGTGAAGAGGTCCGCTTCCGCTGCGGCGGCGCTGCTCTCCGCCTGCAGCTGCGTGCGCTCCGCGTCGAGGAGCGAGAGGAACTCCGACACGCCTTCGCGATAGCGCGCCCGGGCGATGTCGGCGGCGCGCGCGCTGGCACGCACTTCGTCGGTCAGCTTCACCAGCCGCTCCTGCCGCTCGCGATAGGTCACGAGCGCGTTCTCGGTTTCCTCCAGCGCCAGCAGCATCGCCTGTTCGTACTCCGCCAGCGCCTCGCCGACCGCCGCCCGGGCGCCGCGCAGCCGCGCGCGGGCGCTGCCCAGATCGAACGCCGCCCACTGCAGCGCCGGCGTCACCGCCCACACCCGCGAGTCGCCCGTGCCGAAGATGTTGCCGCGGCCGGCGAGCAGTCCCAGCACGCCGGTGACGGTGATCCGCGGGTAGAGGTCCGCGGCCGCGACGCCTTCGCGCGCCGCCGCCGCCGCCAGCCGCCGTTCCGCGGCGCGGACGTCCGGGCGCCGGTCGAGCAGCGCGCCCGGGGCGCCGAGCGCGATCGTCTTCGCCAGCACCGGGTACGGCCGCGGCGCGAGATCGACGGCGAGCTGTCCCGGCGCCCGTCCGGTCAACACGGCGAGGCGATGCTCGCGGATTGCGAGCGCGGTCCGCAACGGCGGGACGGCGGCTTCAATCGCCGCCACGCGCGCCGCGGCGCTGGCCACGTCCTGCTCGCCGCCGATGCCGGCGTTGCGCCGCGCCTCGGTCAGCCGCAGCGTTTCGCGCTGGTTCGCCAGGCTGCGATCGAGTACGGACAGCTGGCGCTGGATGCCGCGCAGCTCGAAGTAGTTGAGCGCCACGTCCGCCGCCACGCTCACCCGGACGGCGGAGAGCGCCGCCTCGAAGCTCTGGGCGCTCGCCGAGGCCGCCGCGATGGCGGCGCGCACGCGGCCGAACAGGTCGATCTCCCAGGAGGCGCCGAGCCCGGCCTGGTAGGTGGTGATCTGCGCCGGCTCGTCGCGGAATCCCGGGAAGCCCTGCTCGCGGACGTCGATGGACGCACCCGCCGTGACCGTGGGAAATCGCCGGCGCCGATCCTCGTCGAACACGGCGCGCGACTGATCGAAGCGCGCGAGCGCCGAGCGCACGTCGCGGTTCGCCTCCAGCGCCGCCTGCTCGAGCGCTTCGAGCACCGGATCGTCGAGCTGCCGCCACCAGCGCGGATCGTACTGGTCGCCCGAGAACGCCGCGGCATCCCACCGCGCCAGCGGCGCCGGCGCGATCGTGTGCGACGGGGGAGTCGTGCGCGCCGCGCACGCGGTGAAGGCTGCCGAAACACCCAGCACGAGGAGCAGCTTGCGACCCATCAGTGTCCCTCCGCCGCGGCCGGCACCTGCGGCGCGAGCGCCGCGCGCCGCTGCCGCAGACGATCCGCCAGCCCTTCGATCGCCACGTAGAAGACCGGCGTCAGGAACAGTCCGAACAGCGTGACGCCGACCATGCCCGAGAACACCGCGATGCCCATCGCCTGCCGGACCTCCGCGCCCGGACCCGAGGCGAGGACCAGCGGCACCACGCCCATGATGAACGCCACCGACGTCATCAGCACCGGCCGCAGCCGGATCCGGCAGGCGTCGAGGATCGCCGTCCGCCGCGGCGCCCCTTCCGCTTCCCGCTGCCGCGCGAACTCGACGATCAGGATCGCGTTCTTGCAGGCCAGGCCCGCCAGCACCAGGAAGCTGATCTGCGTGAAGACGTTGTTGTCGCCGCCGGTGAGCCACACGCCGGCAATCGCCGAGAGCAGCGTCATCGGCACGATCAGGATGACCGTCAGCGGCAGCGACCAGCTCTCGTACTGCGCCGCCAGCACGCCGTAGACCAGCAGCACGCACAGCGGAAAGATCAGGAACATCGTGTTGCCGGAGACCGAGTCCTGATATGCCAGCTCCGTCCATTCGAACGTCATGCCGTTGGGCAGCGTCCGGCCGAGCAGTCCGGCGATCGCCGCCTGCGCCTGCCCCGAGCTGTGCCCCGGCGACGGCCCTCCGTTGATCTCGGCCGCCGGGTAGCCGTTGTAATGCATCACCTGGTCGGGGCCGTAGGTGCGGTTCACCTTCAGCACCGATCCGAGCGGCACCATGTCGCCGCGGGCGTTGCGCGTCTTCAGCCGTACGATCTGCTCGGGCTGCACGCGGAACGACGACTCCGCCTGGACGTTCACCTGGTAGGTGCGTCCGAACCGGTTGAAGTCGTTCGCATACAGCGACCCGAGGTAGACCTGCAGCGTGTCGAAGACGTCGGTCAGCGGGATTCCATAGGTCTTGACCCGGTCGCGGTCGACGTCGATGTCGATCTGCGGCACGCTCACCTGGAAGCTGGAGAACAGGCCCGCCAGCGACGGCTCCCGGTACCCCGCAGCGACGGCCCCCTGCACCTGCCGGTACAACTCCTCGAACCCGAGGCCGGCGCGGTCCTCGACGTAGAGCTTGAAGCCGCCGACTTGTCCGAGACCCTGCACCGGCGGCGGCGGGAAGATCGCCACGAACGCGTCCTGGATGGACGCGAACCGCTGGTTCAGATCGGCCACGATCCGGTTGGCGTCCAGGCCGTCGCGCTGCCGCTCGTGCGACGGCTTCAGCGTGACGAACGCGATGCCGGTGTTCGGCGCATTCACGAAGCCGTTGATCGACAGCCCGGGGAACGCCACCGAGTTCGACACGCCGGGATGCGCCAGCGCGAGCGCCGTCATCTCGCGGATCACCCGCTCCGACCGATCCAGCGTCGCGCCGTCCGGCAGCTGCGCGAAGGCGACGAGGTAGTCCTTGTCCTGCGGCGGAATGAATCCCTGCGGCACCTTCGCGAATCCGGCGGCGGTCAGGCCGACCAGGCCGACATACGCCGCGAGCGCCACCGCCGACACGCGCAGCACGCGCCCGACGCCGCCGGCATACATGGACGAGCCGCGCGCGAACACCCGGTTGAACCGCCGGAAGAACCATCCGAACGCGCGGTCGATGCCGCGCTGCACCCGATCGCGCGGCGACCCGTGCGCCCGCAGCAGCCGCGACGCCAGCGCCGGGCTCAGCGTCAGCGAGTTGAACGCCGAGATCAGCGTCGAGATCGCGATGGTCAGCGCGAACTGCCGGTAGAACTGGCCGGTCAGCCCGCTGATGAACGCCGTCGGCACGAACACCGCGACCAGCACCAGCGCGATCGCGATGATCGGGCCCGACACTTCCGCCATCGCCCGGCGGGTCGCCTCCAGCGGCGGCTGCCCCAGCTCGATGTGCCGCTCCACGTTCTCCACCACCACGATCGCGTCGTCCACCACGATGCCGATCGACAGCACCAGGCCGAACAGCGACAGCGTGTTGAGCGAGAAGCCCAGCCCGAGCATCACCGCGAACGTGCCGACCAGCGAGACCGGCACCGCGACGAGCGGAATGATCGACGCGCGCCAGGTCTGGAGGAACACCACCACGACGATCACCACCAGCAGGATCGCTTCGAACAGCGTGTGGGCGACCGCGTCGATCGAATCGCGGACGAACACCGTCGGGTCGTAGACGATGCGGTAGTCCATGCCCGGCGGGAAGTTCTGCTTCAGCCGCTCCATGGTCGCGTGGACGTCTTCCGACGCCTGCAGCGCGTTGGTGCCGGGACGCTGGAACACGCCGATCGCGACCGCCGGCTTGTTGTCGAGCAGGCTGCGGAGCGAATAGCGGTTGGCGCCGAGCTCCAGCCGCGCGACGTCGGAAAGGCGCGTGATCTCGCCGCCGTCAGTGGCGCGGACGATGATGTTGCCGAACTCCTCCTCGGAGGTGAGCCGGCCGCGCGTGTTGATCGACAGCTGGAAGGCGGCGGTCGAGGGGGCCGGCGGCGCGCCGAGCACGCCGGCGGCGACCTGGACGTTCTGCTCGCGGATCGCGCGGACGACGTCGCTGGTGGTGAGCTGGCGTGAGGCGAGCCGATCCGGATCGAGCCACACCCGCATGCTGTACTCGCCGGCGCCGAAGACCTGCGCCGCGCCGACGCCGGGGAGCCGCGTGATCTCGTCCCTCACCTGGAGGTGCGCGTAATTCGACAGGTAGAGCATGTCGTAGCGCTCGTCCGGCGAGACCAGGTGGACCACCAGGATGAAGTCGGGCGACGCCTTTTCGGTCGTGACGCCGATGCGCTGCACGTCCTGCGGCAGCCGCGGCAGCGTCTGCGCCACGCGGTTCTGCACCTGCACCTGCGCGTTGTCCAGATCGGTGCCGAGCGCGAACGTGATCGTCAGCGTCAGCGCGCCGTCGGCGGTCGCCTGGCTGAACATGTAGAGCATGCCGTCGACGCCGTTCATCTGCTGCTCGAGCGGCGAGGCGACGGTCTCGGCGATCACCTTGGGGTTCGCGCCGGGGAAGACGGTGCGCACGACGACCGTCGGCGGGACGACGCCGGGATATTCGGAGATCGGCAGCTTCAGCAGCGCCAGCGCGCCGCCGATCACGATCAGCAGCGACAGCACGGCGGCGAAGATCGGCCGCGTGATGAAGAACGACGAGAACCTCATCGGCCACCCGCCATCGTCACGATCGAGGGATTCACCTTCGCTCCGGGACGCACGCGCTGGAGGCCGTTGACGACCACGAGCTCGCCGGCGCCGAGCCCTTTCTTCACGACGCGCAGCCCGTCGACGATCGGGCCGAGCGTGACGGTCCGCGATTCGACGGTCTGATCGTTCTTGACGACGAGGACGAAGCGGCGATCGAGGTCGGTGCCGACGGCGCGATCCTCCACCAGCACGCCGGGGTACGACGCGAGTCCCGGCAGCCGCAGCCGCACGAAGAGCCCGGGCGTCAGCCGGCGATCGGGATTGCGGAAGATGGCGCGGCCGTTGATGGTGCCGGTGAGCGGATCGAGCTGATTGTCGAGGAACCGCAGCGTGCCCTGGTGCGGGAACGAGTCCTCGTCGGCGAGCGCCATCCGGATCGGCAGCTCGCGCGAGGCGCCGCTGCCGGGGTGCCGCACGCGATCGCCGTAGCGCAGGAAAGTCTGCTCGTCGGCGGCGAAGGCGGCGTAGATCGGGTCGACCGACACGACCGTGGTCAGCAGCGTGGCTTCCCCCTGGCCGCCGGAAACGAGGTTGCCGCGGGTGACGAGCGCGCGCGAGACCCGCCCGTCGATCGGCGAGACGACGCGGGTGAACTCCAGCTCCAGTTCGGCGGCGCGGAGCGCGGCGGAGACGGCGTCGACCCGCGCCGCCGCTTCGGTCGCCGCGCCGGCGCGGCGCTCGCGCTCCTCGAGCGACATGGCGTTGTCGGCGGCGAGGCGATCGGCGCGCCGCAGCTCGGATGCGGCGCGATCGCGCGCGCTGGCCGCCTCGGCGAGCTCGGCGCGCAGCCGTTCGACCTGCGTCAGGAACGGCCGGTCGTCCAACTGGAACAGCAGTTGACCCTGACGGACCAGCGTGCCTTCCTCGAAGGTGACCCTGGAGATCAGTCCCGAGACGCGCGGCCGCACGCCGACGGACTGGACCGGCTCGAGCCGGCCGGTGAATTCATCCCATTCGGTGATGTCGCGCGCGATCGCGGCGGCGGCGGTGACCTGCGGCGCGGCGGGAGGCGCATCGGCGGTCTGGACGCGGGTGCAGCCCGCCACCACGCTGAGTGAGAGCAACAGTGACAACGAAACACGAGTGAACATGCCCGTCAGAATCGCGCCTGCGGCGCCGGTAAACAATCCGGCAGATAGCCGACGGCGGCGTCAGCCATAGGCTGCAGGCGCGGATGGTGCCTGAGGCCCAGACGCGGATCGTCCAAAAGGACGATTCCGGCCTCGTCCCGACGAACGGTGGCCAGGCGGCCCGGAGTCGGGCATACTCGACACCATGACCGCCTCCGCAGAATCCCGCGAAGACGAGATCGCCCGGCTGCACGCCGCGATTCAGAACATCCGCGAGGATCGGCAGCGCGCCGAGTGCATGGCCTCGATCCAGAGCGACGCCGTGCAGCTCGCGCTCGACCTGCTGGTCACGCATCCCGACCTGCGCGGCTTCTTCCGCATGTTCATCAAGCGGCTGGTCGAGGATTCGGAGTCGTACGCCTGCGGCGTGTGGCTCCGCGACGAGGCGGCCGGCACGTGCGATCTGTGGATGGCGAACATCCGGGGGGAAACCTACACTTCCGACAGTCCGGGCTGGGGCACGCTCGATCTGCCGCGCGAGGCGATGAGCCGGCATCTCGCGTCGACGGCCGAGGCGCTGACCGAAATGCTGCAGTTCGGCGGCGACGACGAGCGGCTGCCGGAGGAGGTGCGGGCCTTCCATCGCGCGTCCGGTGTGGAGTCGCTGCTGGTGGCGCCGCTGCGGCTCGCGCCGCGGACGCTCGGCTGGATCGCGCTGTCGAGCGCCGGCGATTCCGACTGCGAGCGCGGCTGGCGCCGCGCGCTGCTCGACGCCACCGCTCGGCAGGCGACGCTCGCGCTGTATTACAGCCGCGTCGTCGAACAGAGCCTGCTCGAGGCGCGGCGGCAGGCGGTGCTCGAGGAGCGGAACCGGATCGCCCGCGACATCCACGACACGCTGGCGCAGGGATTCGGGGCGATCCTGATGCAGCTGCAGGCCGCGCAGCGTGCGGCGGCGGGCAGTCTGCCGCCCGCGGCGACGCGCAGCCTCGAGACGGCGATCGATCTGGCGCGGACCCACCTCGTCGAGGCGCGGCGATCCGTCGCGGCGCTGCGTCCCTCGGCGCCGAGCGGCGCGGCGGGGCCGGCGAGCCATCGTGAAGACCTGCCGACCGCGCTGCGGCGCATGGTCGACATGGCGGAGCGCACCGCCGACGTGCCGATCGAGCTGGTGATCGACGAGCTGCCGGAGTTCGAGGCCGGCGTCGAGCGCGAGATCATCGGCATCGCGCAGGAAGCGCTGACCAACGCGGCGCGCCACGCGCAGGCGCGCCGCATCAAGGTGCACGCCGGCGGCGTGCGCGGCGTCGGCTTCCGCCTGTCGATCGCCGACGACGGCCGCGGCATCAGCGGCGACCGCGCGTCTGCCGGGTTCGGGATGACGAGCATGCGGGAGCGCGCGGACCGGATCGGCGCCTCGCTGACCTTCGTCACCGCCGCGCGTTCCGGCACCGAAGTCGTGCTGGCCTGGCAGCCGGCCGCCTTCTCGATCCCGCAGGCGGTCAATGCCGACCGCTGACGTCGGCACCCGTCCGGCGCGCGTGCTGGTCGTCGACGACCACTCGCTGCTCAGGACCGGCGTCGCCAACATCATCAACCAGGAGGCGGACCTCGAGGTCGTCGCCGAAGCGGCGAACGGCCGCGACGCCATCGACGCCTTCCTCGCCCAGCGTCCCGACGTCGTCCTGATGGACCTGCGGATGCCGGAGATGGAGGGGGTCGAAGCGGTGCGGCGCATCCGCGACATCGACCCGCAGGCGCGGGTCGTCGTGCTCACGACCTACGACGCCGACGAAGACATCGCGCGGGCGCTGCAGGCGGGGGCCAAGGCCTACATCCTGAAAGACATCGCCGCCGAAGCGCTGGTCGGGTGCGTCCGCGACGTGCTCGCCGGCAAGACCTACCTCGCGCCCGCGGCGGCGGCCAAGCTCGCCGAGCGCGTCACCCAGGTGCAATTGACGCCGCGCGAGCTCGCAGCGCTCCGCCTTCTCGCCAACGGCCACAGCAACAAGGAGATCGCGACCGCGCTCGCCATTTCCGAACGCACCGTCAAGAGCCATCTGGCGCACCTGTTCGACAAGCTGCAGGTGACGAGCCGGACTGAAGCCATCCGCGTCGCGACGCGCCGCGGTCTGGTGCGTTTCGACTGATTCCCGCCGGTCCCGGGCATCCGCCTACCTATGAGATAGTGAGGTAGCGATGTTCTATTTCTTCAGGAAAGGGGATCAGTTCCTGCGGTGTGAGCTGCGCCCGCGCGACAACGGATCCTGCGATCTGTTCATCCAGGAACCGGGCGCCGACGAGCGCGTCGAGCGGTTTCCCAACTCCGAGACAGCCGAGCAGCGGTGGGAAGAACTGCGGATCCGCTTCAACGTGGACGGGTGGGCCGGCCCGTTCGGCCGCGAGTGACGCGGAGCCAGCATGTCCGATGAGCGGCGCCACGGACAGGAACGGCGGCACGTGCAGCGCGGCGGACGCCGCACGACCGACTTGCGCGCGCTGACGCCGGCGCTGCGCGCCGAGGCGGCGGAGTACTCCGCGGAAATCGAACGCTGCGTCAGCGTCTTGAACGAGGCGCTGGAGGAAAACGACCTGGTGTCGGCGCGCGGCGCGGGCAAGGCGCTGAAGCGCGCCGCCGACGCGCTGCACCTGCTGCTGGCGACGGGCAAGTCGATGCGCCAGCCCTGACGGCGATCAGCTCGGACGCGCGCCGTATTCCGGCGGCCAGTGCGCCACGCGCGCGCCGGCGATGAGCGCGCGGATGTCCCGCTCCATCTCGTCGGGCAGATACGGCTTCAGTCGCACGGCCGTGCAGCCCAGCTTCAGCGCGTGCTCCAGATCGCGCGGCTGCGATGATGCGGTCACTATGAGCGTGGGAATGGCCGAGGTCCGGCGGTTGCGCTTCAAACGGCTGCAGAGGTCCGCGCCCGACCCGCCGCGCAGGCGGTAATCGGTGACGACGATCGACGGACGCAGCGACGTGGCGAGCTCGTAGCCGGCGTCCACGTCGACGGCCGTCGACACCTCGAACCCGGCGTGAGTCAGCGCATGGGAATACATTTCCCGTGTGTCGGCGTGATCCTCCACGAGCAGAATTCTGGGTCGCGTAGACACGTGTGACACCCTTTCCGGAAGACGCCCGGCGCCACCGAAGAGCAACAGTAGGGTTTTGCTGGAAACGGCATCCAGTATAACAGGGACGCGTAACTTTTTCGATGCCTTCTTCGTCAGATTCCGTTCGACTGCAGATGCTGGTCCGCACCGGCGCGAGGAACCCGCGCGGCATCGCGGATCTCACCGCGGCGCTCCGCACCCTCGGCTTCGAAGTGACCGGCACCGGCCAGGCGTCGGTGTCGGCGCGCGCTACTCGGCGGACGTTCGCCGCCGCGTTCGGCGACGCCGCGCCGCCGCCCGATGCGGCGTCCGCGCTCGCGTCGCGCGCGCTCGCGGTGCCGCCGCCGCTCGCCGAGTACGTCGAGAGCATCAGCGTCGCGCCGGCTCACATCGTGATCTCCAGGCGAGGATCGAAATGAAGGCACTCGAGAACGCGCAGCGCACGCTGCGCGGCGCGGCGACGTCGCGCCCTTCCGATGCGCTGCGCGTCGCCGTCACGTTCCGCCGTCCCAAGGACGGCCTCGGGCCGACCAAGCTGGATGCGCGCATCTCGACGCGCAGCGTGCTGTCGCTCGCGCCGGATCCGATCGACATGGATCGCGCGCTGCTCGAACTGCACCGGCGCGGCCTCGAGACCAGCATCCGCGGCCGGCTCACCGCCTCCGTCCGCTGCACGCGCCGGGAGTACGAGACGCTGTTCGGCACCGCGCTCGCGCCGTTCCGCCTGCCGGCCGCGGCGCCGGCGCAGTTCCAGGCGTTCTACTTTCCGCCGGACGGCGCGCCGTGGAACCCCGATCCCGCCGTAGCGGCGATGATCGACGACGCCTACATTCAGTGGCCGCACATTCATTTCGCGAAGCGTCAGCCGCGCTCGTCGCCGTCCCGGGCGGCCGGCGTGCCGTCGGCCACGCCGCCGGCGCGGAACCGCTATCACCTGAACGTCCCCGCGGACGTCGCGCGGCTGATCAACGCCGCGCCGATCCATCAGGAGGGACGCACCGGCCGGGGCGTGCGGATCGCGATGGTCGACAGCGGCTTCGCGCACAGCCATCCGTTCTTCGCCACGCACAGCTACACCTCCACCGTCACGCTGGCGCCCGGCGCGACCAATCGCGCCACCGATGCCAACGGGCACGGCACCGGCGAGTCGGCCAACATCTTCGCCATCGCGCCCGGCGCCACGTTCATCGGCATCAAGGTGGACAACGACGAGAATCCCTACGCCGGGGCGACGCTGCTGGAAGGCTTCCAGGAAGCGCTGCGGCACGATCCGCACGTCATCTCGGTGAGTCTCGGCTACGACCTGCGCGACCCGGGCACCGGCGCGCCGATGACGTCGCTGCCGAACAGCCTCGTCGCGCTCGAAGCCGAGATCCAGGCCGCCGTCGCCTCAGGCATCGTCGTCGTCTTCGCCGCGGGCAACGGGCACTACTCGTTCCCCGGACAGATGGCGGAAGTGATCTCGGCCGGCGGCGTGTTCGTCGATCAGGGCGGGCGGATGCGCGCGTCCGACTACGCGTCCGGGTTCAAGAGCCGCATCTACTCCGGGCGCAACGTGCCGGATTTCTGCGGCCTCGTCGGGCTGCTGCCGTATGCGGACTACATCATGCTGCCGATCCCGCCCGGGTGCGACATCGACCGGGAGGAGGGGGCGCACGACGGCACGACCAGGACCGATGGGTGGGGGGTGTTCAGCGGCACCTCGGCGGCGGCGCCGCAGCTCGCCGCGGTCTGCGCGCTGCTGCTGGAGAAGAACCCGGGGCTCACCCCCGGCGACGTGAAGGCGGTGCTGAAGCGCACCGCGCGCGACGTCGCGACGGGCAACGCGAATCCCGCGAGCGATCCCAGGGGCGCAGGATTGAAGGCCAGCCGCGGTCTCGACGGCGCCACCGGCGCCGGCCTGGTGGATGCGTTCGCCGCCTTTCAGCAGGTGTGACGTCGTTCGCGCGTCGGCGGCGGTGAGCGATGCGGCGCTTGACGTATGATCGCGCAGCGCATGATGCGTTTGCCGATCCGGCCGCACAGGCTCGCCATCCTTCTGTTCGCCGCCGCCCTGCCGGGCGCGGCCGGCGCCCAGCCAACCCTCACCGCGGTGCGCGTCCAGCAGCCGCCGACGATCGACGGCGAGGTCGCCGGCGATCCGGCATGGAGCGCCGCGGCGCCGGCGAGCGGCTTCGCGCAGGAACAGCCCGATGAGGGACGTCCCTCCACCGAACGGACCGACGTCCGCATCGTCTACACGGCGTCGACGATCTACGTCGGCGTGATCTGCTACGACCGCGAGCCGGGCGGCATCATCGTCTCGGACGCCAGGCGCGACGCCGCGCTCGATCAGACCGACAGCTTTCAGATCATCTTCGATACCTATCGCGATCGGCTGAACGGCTTCGTGTTCGGGACCAATCCCGCCGGCATCGAGTACGACGGACAGGTCACGAACGAAGGGCAGGGAGGCGCCGGGCTTGCCGGCGGCCAGCGGCAGCAGGGAGGCGCCGGGAGCGGGTTCAACGTCAACTGGGACGGCGCGTGGGAGGTCCGCTCGCGCATCTCCGAGATCGGCTGGTCGGCGGAGTTCGCGATCCCGTTCCGGACGCTGCGCTTTCCCTCCGGGGCGCCGCAGACGTGGGGCGTCAATTTCCAGCGCAACATCCGCCGCCGCAATGAGCGCAGCTACTGGGCGCCGGTGCCGCGCCAGTACAACCTCTATCGGCTCTCGCTGGCCGGCGTGCTGACCGGGCTGGAAGCGCCGGCGCTGCGCAACCTCAAGCTCACGCCGTTCGTGCTCGGTCAGGCGCTCGCGTCGGGCGTCCGGCCGGTGGACGCGACGTTCGATCCCGACGCCGGGATGGACCTGAAGTACAGCGTCACGCCGAGCCTGGTGCTCGATCTCACGGTCAACACCGACTTCGCCCAGGTCGAGATCGACGATCAGCAGGTGAACCTCGATCGGTTCGACCTGTTCTTCCCCGAGAAGCGCCCGTTCTTCCTCGAGAACGCCGGGTTCTTCACCGTCGGCAACCCCGGCGAGATCGATCTGTTCTTCAGCCGGCGCATCGGCATCGGCCCCTCCGGCGAGCAAATCGCCATCAACGGCGGCGGCCGGCTGTCGGGCAAAGCCGGCAAGTACAACGTCGGCCTCCTCACCATGCAGACCGACGACGTGGCGCTGCTGAACGTCCCGCCCGGCGCGCCGCACGACCGCTTGTCCGGCAGCAATTTCACCGTGGCGCGGGTCAGCCGCGATCTGCCCAACCGATCGTCCATCGGCGCGCTGGTGACGAGCCGCGTCGGCGTCGGCCGGTTCGCGCGCGACCACGACTACAACCGCACGTATGCGGTCGACGGCAAAGCCGGCCTGCGGCAGCACACGGTCGTCTCCAGCTTCGTCGCGAAGTCGTCGACCTACGGCGTCGACGCCGGCGACACCGCCTTCAACGTCCGCTCGCGGACCAGCGTGCCGCGCTTCGATCTCGAGCTCGGCTACCAGGAGATCGGCGCACGGTTCAACCCGGAGGTCGGGTTCTACACGCGGCGCGGCTACCGCAAGCCCGACGCGCGCATCCTCACCCGCTGGCGCCCGCGCATCTGGAAGCTGCAGGAGCTGCGCCCGCACAGCAGCTATCGCGCGTTCTATGGCATCGACGACGGGCTGCTCGAGAGCATGCAGATCCACATCGACAACCACTGGCAGTTCAGGAACAGCTACGAAGTGCACACCGGCATGAACGTCGTCGAAGAGGGGCTGCGGCGGCCGTTCGAGATCTATCCGGGCATCTTCGTGCCGGCCGGCTCGTACAAGAGCAAGGAAGCGCAGCTGGTGTTCATGACCAACCAGGGAGCGCCGGTCAGCCTCCACGCCGAGTCGCGGATCGGCGGCTTTTTCGGCGGCGACCGCGTGACGTTCGTGCCGACGCTGCGCGTCCGCGCCGGCGAGGCGCTCACCGCGGAAGTGGCCTATCAGCGCAACGACGTCAATCTGCCGTGGGGCTCGTTCGACACCAACCTGCTGCGGACCCGCATCTCGTATTCGTTCACGACGCACACCTTCCTGCAGGGACTGGTTCAGTACAACGATCGCGCGGATCAGTGGTCGATGAACCTGCGCTTCGGCTGGCTCCAGGCCGCGAACACCGGGCTCTTCGTCGTCTACACCGACACGCGGGGGCTCTACGACCTGTTCGATCGTCCGCAGCGGACGGATCGCTCGCTGGTGGTGAAGTTCTCGCGGCTGTTCGATCTGTTACGGTAACGGCGCATGCCGGCGAGCCGGTCGTCCAGGCCGATCGCGATTACCACGCCAACCGCTCGCGCACGCGATGACGAACGGCATCCGCGGCGTCGATCCGGCGATGCACGCCCGAGGGTCTCGCGGCCTGCGACCCGCGGCTGCACGACCTGATCGGGCGGGTCTGCACGACCGACCGCATTCCGATGGACGTGTTCCACCGGCGCCGTCACTCGCTGCCCCCCGCCATCTCCAGCCAGTCCAGCTCCTCCTCCACCTGATGGAACGCGTCGTCGCCGATCTCGTCGCTCTCGCGCATCGCGAGGACGGCGCGGCGGGCGGCGGCGATCGCGCCGCGATGGATGCCGGTGTGCGCCGATCGTCTGGCGGCGCCAGGCGCGGCGTCGGCGGCGAGGTGGGTGACGAATTCCTCCCGCACCGCGTCGGCGACGGTCGACTGCTGGTCCGCGAAGCTGTCGAGCCCCGCGCGCAGCGCGCGCTCGCGCGCCAGGTTCACCTCGCGCGCGACGGGATCGCCGTCCCGCAGCTCGAGCGCGCGCAGCAGCGGCTTCAGCGTCAACCCCTGGATCGTCAGCGTGCCGAGCACGACGACGAACCCGGTGAAGACGATCAGATCGCGATAGGGGAACTGCGCCGGCAGCGCCAGCGCGGCGGCAAGCGTCACGATGCCGCGCATGCCGGCCCACGAGATCACCAGGCCGCTGCCGACCGTCGCCCGCAGCATCGGCCGCGGCGGGTTGAAGCCGACGCGCCGATCGCGCCAGCGGATCACCGCGTTGAAGCACATGTGCCAGGCGACGCGGACGAGGATCACCGTGATCAGCACCGCAGCGCCGACGGCGAAATAGCCGCCGCGGGCCCCGGGCTCGATGCGATCGAAGATGGGCCTGATCTGCAGGCCGATGAAGATGAAGGCGAGGATGTTCAGGACGAAGACCGCGGTCTCCCACACCGCGTACGACGGGATCCGGATCCGCGCCGGCGTCTGCTCCGGCGCCGTCCGCGCCACCGTGATCGCGTAGCACACCATCGTCAGCACGCCCGAGAGCCCGACGCGGTCGGCGAGAATCCACACGCCGAACGTCGTGGCGAATTGCAGGATGATCGCCGTCGGCACGTGCTGCACGCGATGGATCACCTTCAGGAACATCCACGCCAGCGCTGGGCCGACGGCGATGCTGCCGACGACGGCGAGCAGGAAGGCGGGCGCGACGGCGGTGACGGAGAAGTCGTTGGCGATCGCCGCGCCCACCGCGAGGCGGTAGATCAGCAGCGCGCTGGCGTCGTTCAGCAGGCTCTCGCCCTCGAGGATGGTGAGGATGCGACGCGGCGGATGGAGTTGCCGCAGCACGGCGGTCGCCGCGGCGGCATCGGGGGGCGCCACCACCGCGCCGAGCACGATGGCCGGCGCCCAGCCGACCTCGGGCATCAGCGCCCGCACCACCCAGGCGACAGCCGCCGTCGTCAGGCCGACGGCGAAGACGACCAGGCTGGTCAGCGGCAGCCAGTTGTCGCGCAGGTCGCGCGGCGACGCGTCGTAGGCGGCGTCGAGCAGGATCGGGGCGATGAACAGCGCCAGGGCCAGCTCGGGCGGAACCGAGAACGCCGGGACGCCGGGCACGAAGGCCAGCAGCGCGCCGCCGACCGCGAGGAAGACCGGGTAGGGCGCGCCGACCCGACGCGCCCCGGCGGCCAGGAGCACCGCGGCGAGGAAGAGCGCGAGCAGCTGTTCGAGTTCGCCCATGGTGCGGCGCCGCCCGGCGCCGAGACGCTACTCGGCCGGGTCGTCGCCGCCGTCGCCGGACGCCGGTGTCTCGTCCGACGAGGACTCCGGAGTCGCCGCGGACGCGCC